>DASVHW010000189.1 GCA_036382395.1 Candidatus Binatia bacterium
TGCCGTTCCAGGCAGGCGATTCCTCGAACAGCGGATTCTTGTTCCTGCCCAAGCAGAGTGGCACGACCGTGCTTAGCGTCACGCAACCGGTGGGCTTCTCAACCCCGTCCAGCGGCGGCCAGATCACGGCCACGGTGACACAACCTTCTGTGACGCTGCGCATGACGCAGACCGTGATCGGCAAAAACTTGCAGGTGCTCGGCTCGGGTGCGCTCGACGCGCCGGCGCCGACCGATATGCAGTTGACAATCACCAGCAGTGATCCGAGTAAAGTGTTGCTCTCGACGTCGCCGACGGCGGCTGGAAGCGCGAGTATTTCCGTAACTGTTTCTCAGGGCAGTGGGGTAAATTCGATCGGGTTCCCCAACTACTACGTGCAGGCGCTCAGCGACACCGGCACGGTACAGTTGACCGTCTCGGCGCCCGGTTCGGGCTTCGCCTCTTCCAGCTTTAACGTCACCCTGGCGCCCTCCGGGTTCGTGCTGGAAGGCCCCAATGGGGTCGGCCAAAACTTTGGAACTGTGTTGTCTAACGGAAATGTGACGCTGACGGTCCGGGCCGCCGTTCTGGATCCGAACACGCTCAACCCGACTCTGGTGTACGAGGCGGTTCGCGGTGGATTCTCTGCCACCGTGAACGTCAGCAGCAACAACCTGAGCGCCGCCACCATCGCGGGCACGCCGCTTGGGGTGAACGCTGGCGACGCGGGCGGGACCATCACGTTGCAACCGGTGGCGGCGGGAACAGCCACCATCAGTCTGACGACGCCGACCGGATTCACTGGGCCGGCGAGTGGGAACCACCTGGCGGTGACCGTGAATTAGGGCCCTAGCAGTACCAAGTAAGTTGCCCCGAGGGCCGGCCTTCGCGGCCGCTTGTAACTCGGAAGGGTCAGTTGGCGCAACGCTTGGATTTCTTTGGGTAATAGCTGGATCATTGCGCGAGGTATTTCTCCTGGATCTGAGCGGCTGCCTCGAGGGCGCGCGGCTCACCTTCGTGCAGCAGTTCAGCATAGATAAGCAGCGGATGCGCGATGGGTAGTCCGTCTCTTCCCTGCGCCATGAAAGGACCGTTCCAAACGCACGCAGGAGCGTCACAGTCCCATTCGTATCCGGCAACAACTTAAGTTCGCGGTTGAGATTCTGTGGAGCATTGGCCAAGAAAACGGTCATCCGCTCTCCGCGGTAGAAACGGTCGAGTGCGAAAGCGGGCCTGAGACGACTTGCATCGGTACATGGCTGTCATCACGCCACCCACCGACGTTGATCCGACGCATTCCGCTCCGCCCCGTCGGGAAAAGGGCCGCATGCCAGTCGGAAAATCGCTCGGCGGATTCCCTGCCTATGTAATTGGCGTCGGTGGAGACAATCCACTCGCTGTCGACTTGGCGCTGCGTTCAGCACGGCTGCGACGGAATGAGCGTCGCCATGGTGTCGCCGTCCAAGAGCGCCAAGGCCTGAAAAAGGCCTCCATTCCTCGGGTACCGCTTTGGCCGACCGCCGGCCTGCGCTGCTGGACAGGTACTTGTTTCCGGGTATTAGTTCCAGAATTCGGTTGCACGTTCCTGCTGCATGCTCCAGAATTGCTGCAACGGAGTGAATTGCAGCAAAAAACCGCGCAGCGGAACCCGCGCAACCAGCATCTCTACCTAACTACAACAAGTCAAACTGTGCGGGGAATCACTTGGTTCTGCTGGAAGATATAACGCGCTTAGCTCTGTGGTTGCTCTTCACCATAGTTGCGGTGAACTTGTTTTTCCTGTCGTTCGTGTTCTACCGGCGCCTGGGTGGGACGAGGCCTGTTCAGGAGGCTTTTAGCGTCTGCTCTCTCGCTGCAACTGGTGACCGCCTGCTAGCAATGCAAATGTGATCTTGTTCAGCTGCGGCGATAGCTCTGGGATCGGCGCTTATCGCGACGTAAAAGCAACAGTCTGTGCAGATCGACGTGATCAGTCGATCGAATCTAAGTTCTTGGTGAATGAACGTCGGGCTCTGCTCCATGGTGTCTCAATCCTATGCACCGAAGAAAGCGGGCTGATTTTAAGGCAATTCAGAGTCGCACACAAGAGCAAAATGTGCGCACTGCGGCCGCTGCGCAGGCGAACCCGCAGGACCTCTTCCCACGTGGCAACGGCGATTAGGCCCTGAGGCGGTGGAGAAACATGAATCTAAATCTCCCGCCGCTCGGGGCGGGGCGCTTGACTTAGCAATTCGCCGGGATTACCTTCGCGGCCATCGTGGGAAACACATCCCTCCGTGTTCTGGTCCTGCTGTTGTCGGCTTTCTCCATCGCTGCCTCGGCACAAGTTGACTGGCAGCTCTACTCCGGCCTCGATTGGCGCCTCATCGGACCGTTCCGCGCCGGCCGAACCGTGGCCGTCACCGGCGTGCCCGGCCAGCCCGAAACCTTCTATTTCGGTGCGGTTGTCGGGGGCGTTTGGCGCACCAGCAACGCGGGCCGCACCTGGACCCCGATCTTCGACCAGGTGAAGGTTGGTTCCATTGGCGCCGTGGCCGTCTCGCCCTCCGATGCAAACGTCATCTATGTCGGCTCCGGCGAGGCCGACATGCGCTCCGACATTTCGGAAGGCAACGGCATTTCCCGGTCCACCGATGGCGGCAAGACCTGGACCGACATCGGATTGCACGACACCCAGGCCATCGGCCGCGTGCTGGTGGACCCGCACGATCCGAACCGCGTGTTCGTCGCCGCGCTAGGACATCCATACGGCCCGAATGCGGAGCGCGGTGTGTTCCGCTCCACCGACGGCGGCCGCACCTGGCAGAAGGTGCTCTACAACGACGAGAACACCGGTGCGATTGACCTCGCCTTCGATCCCCGCGACAGCAGCATCATTTACGCCGCGATGTGGCGCACGCGCCGTCCTCCGTGGAACGTGTATCCGCCGTCGAACGGTCCGGGGAGCGGCCTCTACAAGTCCACTGACGGCGGCAATCACTGGCAGCCGCTTGCCAATGGCCTGCCGACAGACCGCGTGGGCCGCATCGGCGTGGCGGTCGCGCCCTCCGACCCGAATCGCGTGTACGCGCTGGTGGACGCCAAGAACGGCGGCGTCTATCGCTCCGACGATGCCGGTACGACTTGGCGCCTCGCCGACAATGATGCGCGCATCTGGGGACGCGGCTGGTATTTCGGCGGCATCACCGTGGACCCGAAGAATCCCGATGTCCTCTATGTGATGAATACGTCGACCTACCGCTCGATGAATGGCGGCAAAACCTTCGACGCCATCAAGGGCGCGCCCGGCGGCGACGACTATCATCAGCTCTGGATTTATCCCGACGATCCCGCGCGCATGGTACTGGCCAGCGACCAGGGGGCCATTGTCACAGTGGACGGCGCCAAGACCTGGAGTTCCTGGTACAACCAGCCTACCGCGCAGCTCTACCACGTCACGGCCGACAACCGCTTCCCTTACTGGGTATACGGCGCGCAGCAGGACAGCGGCGCGGTCGGTGTTGCCAGCCGCAGCAACTCCGGCAACATATCGTTTCGCGACTGGGTGGGCGTTTGTGGCGGCGGCGAAAGCGGCTATGTCGTTGCTGACCCGCTCCATCCTGGTGAGATCTTCGGCGGGACCGTCACTCGTTGCAACGTTCTGACGAACCTGAACCGCAACGTCGATCCCGAACTTGGCTACTCGCAGTTCGGTCCCTTCCGTCGCACCTGGACGCTGCCGCTCGCTTTTTCCGCTGCCGATCCCCGCGACCTCTACTTCGGCTCACAGTACGTGTTCAAGACCAGCAGCGGCGGGGAGAGCTGGCAGATGGTCAGTCCCGACCTCACGCGCGAGAATCCCGGAGCGCCGCCGAATCTGGACCCGGTCACCGCAACCCACGGCGTCACCGGACCGCGGCGTGGCGTGGTGTATGCGATTGCGCCCTCGCCGCTGAAAAAAGATGACGTTTGGATCGGCACCGACGACGGTCTCATCCAGGCTACCCACGACGGCGGCAAGTCGTGGCAGAACGTCACGCCGGCGCAGCTCACACCGTGGAGCAAGGTCGGCATCCTCGACGCCTCGCACTTCGACGCCAACACCGTCTTCGCGGCCGTCGATCGCCACCGCCTCGACGACAAGCGGCCGTACATCTACCGCACCCACGATGGCGGCAAGACCTGGCAACTCATTGTCAACGGCCTGCCCGACAATTGGTGGGTCAACACCGTACGTGAAGACCCGGTGCGCAAGGGCTTGCTCTTTGCCGGGACTGAAAGTGGCGTGTATGTCTCATTCGA
>DASVHW010000190.1 GCA_036382395.1 Candidatus Binatia bacterium
CAGACCGGACACCCCACACTTTCACCCGGGACTCAACGCTGGTTCCTCACCCGATCAGCCCCAGGTCGGCTACTTTCCGACTCACGCACCGACCGGCACGAGCGGGCTACCCGGCAAACACCAATTCAATGGCGACTAAAATGCCGCGTACATGATCTCATACGCTATCATAAACACCAGAGTACTAACTGCGCCCACGAACAAAAGCGCGACCACAGCGAGTATCTCGTTGTGTTCCGTCATCGCAAGCCTCCGCTACTTCTGGTCAAAAGGCGACTAGCTTATGCGGTGCTTCGCGCAACGCACAGGCGCCGCTGCATCCACACCTCCACTCCGCTACCGTGGCGTGGCAGTTAGCTCGTACGCCCTTTTCCACGGGCAGAAGATTCCAGTCGGCATAAACACAACTGATATTTGATATTGTTCGGGCTGGTGCGTGGGCAACGCCATGATCTGCCGAAATGCGGATGTTCATTGCGGGGTCGTTGGAAGGGGCGCGGCGCAGGGGTCTCTTGACTTGAGTCGGTCACTGCGGAGCAGTTGCCCCCCATTTTGTACAGGTGGTATTCGGGAGTATCCCTGACCCCGTACCTGCGACGCCGACATGTGACGTAGGTTCGTCGTTCGAAACTCCCCAGGCGCATAGCCACATCCGCCCCTGACCCTGTAGGTCCCGGACGGTTCCGGCTTGTCCTGCCACAGTCCGAATTAGCCGGCGCCCCGGATCCCTTCGACCGCGGCCGAGGAGATATGCCGGCGGGGTAGAACCTCTGCGAGCGTGAACCCCACGACAACCAGGATAGCCAGCCGTGTGATGAACCGCCGCTGGGAGTTCACCCCCGCCTCACCCGCAGAGCGATCTCACTCCGAGTCCAGATCATTGCAGTTGCCAGCGGCATCTTGGAGGAGTATGTCAAGGACAAAGGAGATTACAGCGATGGCCAAAAAGAAGGCGGCTCGTAGCAAACCCCAAGCGAGTCCGGTCATGTCGCGCGTACAGAGCGGCATCACGAAGATGCAGCGGGATGCTGAAGCGCTGCTCAGTCGTGCGCGCAAGGAAGCAGTTCGTATGTCTCACGAGCAGAAACGGACATTGAATCGCGTCGTCACCGAAGCGCAACGGTTCCGCAACGAATTAGAGAACTCGGCAAAGCGGACCGCCAAGAATCTGGAGTCGGGCTCCAAACGGTTCCTCACGACGTTGGAGAAGAACGCCCAGAAACGCCTGGAGCCGGTGGTGAAGCGCTTCTTTGGACGCAATCTGGCTTCGCGCCAAGAGATCCAGAGCCTAGCCCAGCGAGTGCGGGAATTGGAGCATCTCGTGAAGCAGCATTCGCACCCGGAGGCGCCAGTGGCTCCAGCGCAGCCGTCGCTCTCCTCGCCCGAGCCACCGCGATCTTCCATGGGTGAATAGACCTGGCATCTGCGGTTTGTGGAAGCAGCGATCTGGACCGTTAACCTGGAGGGACCTGCACGCGCCTGCCGTGAGGCAACTGGTTGGGGACTGGGGTGCAGTAGCTACACCATTAGAGTGAAGGTGCCTGCCCGCCCCCAAACGCCCGGCAGTGTTAACTTTGTGATATTTGGGAACCCAGAGGTCACTGCGCCGGCGCAGGTCACCCCGGCGCTGCGCTGTCAAGGAACAGGGCTCGCGGCTGAACGCCAAAACCGAGATCGAGGATTGCCGTTTCCGGCAGGGCCTGGGGTTACCCGCGGTGGACGATCAGGCCGTGGGTTGGGTCGTACGGTGATACGGCGATGGTCACATGGTCGCCGGGAATCACCTTGATATGGAAGCGGCGCAGTCGGCCGCTGATGCGCGCGATGAAGTCGCGACCTTTGTCGCCCCGAATGCGAAAGTGCCCGCCGGCGAGCATCTCCATCACCGTGCCCGGTATCTGCAGCAGGTCGTCGCGACTCATTCGCGATCTCCGAGCTTGAAGCGGGTGCGGGCCGCCTGTCGGCGGCGTCGGCGAATCGCCTCGCGCGTTTTGCGGCGCTTCCGATCCCCGGGCTTCTCGTAGTGCGCGTGGCGCTTGATGTCTTTGAGCAGACCCTCTTTCAGGATCAACTTCTTGAACACGCGCAACGCCGCCTCGACACCGCGCTCGTCCACTACGACCGTCAAAGCCTGAGCCCGGCGCCGGCGGGGATACTCGCCAGCACTCGGCTGAGGGGCCTGTTCGTTGGCTTTACGCTCCAATTCGCTCATTGCCAAGAGTCCTCCCGCTGTTCAATGCCCCTAGGTACCGCCGTGATGGCTGACGACGCCTCTGCCACAACGCACTCGGCGCTGCCTTGAGCCGCAACCCAGACCGCGGGAGCGGCATGGGACGAGTCAATCCAGACACGCACACCCGCCCTTGCCGGGCGCGAAAAGGTTTGTACTGCGAGGTTCACGAGGGGTAGTATCCTTTCCTCTGAGTTAAGGCGCCAATTGCACACGGGAGGCGCGGAAGACCGTGAGTCCCCGCCGAAGCGTTCCAAACTTCGCCGCGACGAGTTTACCAAGACTGGTGCAAGCTGCGGTAAGGCTAGTAAGCGAGCAACAATATCTCTAGTTCGATAGCAAGCGGCGAAGAAAAAGTCGAGAGCACCGGGCATTTTGACATTCCCGCGGTCCGCAAGGCCCCCGGAAGAGGGTAGCAATCAGCCGAAGCCTCTCAGCCGATTGATTGAACTCGCCCCCTTGGCTCTACGTCTCCGTGCCTCGACAAGTGGCAGTAGCGGGCGTGGCTCGCTTGGGCATTGGAGAGATTACATCGCTTGTGATAGGAACGCCCCGAAATGACCCCCAGTGGGGTGCAGGCAGAAGCTAGCAATGTAGGCGCCGTTCCTATTGGGTCCGCTCCCCCGACGCACACTTCCCGGACTCAAACGAATCTGGACAGAGACAGACGGCACCGAGACGAGGCCATGAGCAGGATCTTATGAGCAGGACTTTTGCAACAATCGACGGGAACGAAGCGGTAGCGTCAGTTGCCCACCGCATCAACGAAGTGATCGCCATTTATCCCATCACCCCTTCATCGCCGATGGGCGAGTGGGCGGACCAGTGGAGCTCGGAGCGGCGGCAGAACATCTGGGGCACAGTTCCCCTGGTGGTCGAGATGCAGAGCGAGGGCGGCGCCGCGGGTGCCGTCCACGGCGCGCTGCAGAGCGGCTCGCTGACCACGACCTTCACGGCGTCGCAGGGGCTCTTGCTGATGGTCCCCAACATGTACAAGATCGCTGGGGAGCTGACGCCGACGGTGTTTCACGTCGCGGCGCGGTCGCTGGCGGCGCAGGCGCTCTCCATCTTTGGCGATCACAGCGATGTCATGGCTACCCGCAGCACGGGCTTCGCCTTGCTGTGCTCGTGCTCGGTGCAGGAGGCCATGGACTTCGCGGTCATCGCCCAGGCCGCCAGCCTCGAAAGCCGCATCCCGTTCCTGCACTTCTTCGACGGCTTCCGCACGTCGCACGAGGTCTCCAAGATCGACATGCTCTCCGACGACGATCTGCGTGCCATGATCGATGACCGCCTCGTGCTGCAGCATCGGGCCCGTAAGCTGTCCCCGGACCATCCCGTCTTGCGCGGCACGGCGCAGAACCCGGATGTCTACTTCCAGGCGCGAGAGACGGTCAATCCGTACTACACCGCCTGCCCCGGCATCACACAGAAGGCGATGGACAAGTTCGCGCAGCTCACCGGGCGGGCGTATCGGCTCTTCGAGTATCACGGCGCGCCGGATGCCGAGCGCATCATCATCCTGATGGGCTCCGGTGCCGAGGCGGTGCACGAGACGGTGGATCACCTCAACCAGCACGGGGAAAGGGTCGGCGTGCTGAAAGTGCGGTTGTACCGGCCCTGGGACATCCGAAGCTTCGTCGAAGCGTTGCCGGCAACCACCAAGACACTCGCGGTGTTGGACCGCACCAAGGAACCCGGCAGCGGCGGTGAACCGCTATACCTCGACTGCGTCGGCGCGCTCCATGAAGGCTTGCAAAGCGGCTGGGGTGCTCTGACCAAGTATCCGGCGATCGTCGGTGGCCGCTACGGCCTGTCATCGAAGGAGTTCACCCCGGCTATGATCAAGGGGGTCTTCGACAGCCTCGCCGCCGACAAGCCCAAGGTTCACTTCACCGTTGGCATCAACGACGACGTCACGCATACCAGCATCGCCTATGATCCGGACTTCTCCATCGAGCCGGAGGACGTCATCCGCGGCCTGTTCTACGGCCTGGGTTCTGACGGGACCGTCGGCGCCAACAAGAACTCGATCAAGATCATCGGCGAGGACACCGACCACTACGCGCAGGGATACTTCGTTTACGATTCGAAGAAGGCCGGCGCCGTCACCGTGTCACACCTGCGCTTCGGTCCCAAACCGATCCGCTCCACCTATCTCGTGACGCAGGCCAACTTCCTGGCCTGCCATCTGTGGGTGTTCCTCGAGCGCTACGACATGCTCCAGTACGTCGTGGACGATGGGACATTCCTGCTCAACAGCGCCTACGGCCCCGACGCCGTCTGGAACCATTTGCCGCGGCGCGTGCAGGAACAGATCATCGACAAGCACCTGAAGTTCTACGTCATCGACGGCTACAAGGTCGCGCGCGAAAGCGGCATGGGCGGGCGCATCAACACCGTCATGCAGGTGTGCTTCTTTGCCATCTCCGGCGTACTGCCGAAGGACGAGGCGATCACAGCGATCAAGAAGTCGATCGAGAAGAGCTACGGCAGCAAGGGTGATGAGATCGTGCAGATGAACTTCGCCGCCGTCGACCACACCTTGGCGCACCTGTTCGAGGTGCGCGTGCCGGCGCACGCTGACGGCACCATCGCCATGCCGCCGCCGGTGCCGCTGCAGGCGCCCGCGTTCGTGCAAGACGTGACCGCGAAGATGATCGCCGGTTTGGGCGACAGCCTGCCGGTGAGCGCAATGCCGGTGGACGGAACCTATCCGACGGGCACCGCCAAGTGGGAAAAGCGCAACATCGCGCAAGAGATTCCGGTGTGGGATGAGGCGGTCTGCATCCAGTGCGGCAAGTGCACCCTGGTTTGTCCGCACGGCGTCATCCGCATCAAGGTGTACGAGCCATCGCACCTCGAAGGTGCGCCCGCCAGTTTCAAATCGTGTGCCGCACGCGACCGGGAATGGCAAGCATTGAAGTACACCATTCAGGTAGCGCCGGAGGACTGCACGGGATGCGGTATTTGTGTCGATATCTGCCCCGCAAAGAACAAGACGCAGACCCGGTTGAAGGCGCTCAACATGGCGCCGCAACCGCCACTGCGCGAGCCGGAGCGGGAGAACTGGGACTTTTTCCTGACGCTTCCGGAGATGGATCGGCGCCACATCAAGGTCGGAACGATTCGCCAACAGCAGGTTCAGGAGCCGCTGTTCGAATTCTCCAGCGCCTGCGCCGGCTGTGGCGAGACGCCGTACATCAAACTGGCCACGCAGCTGTTCGGCGACCGCATGCTCGTCGCCAACGCCACCGGCTGTTCATCCATCTACGGCGGCAACCTGCCCACGACCCCGTGGACACAGAACGCCGCGGGCCGTGGACCGGCATGGTCCAACTCGCTCTTCGAGGATAACGCCGAGTTCGGCCTGGGGATGCGTCTAGCGATCGACAAGCAGAAAGAGTACGCCTCCGAGCTGCTCAAGAAGATGGCCAGCAAGGTCGGTGACGGCCTGGCGCAGGCGATCCTGACCGCAGAACAGAAGGACGAGGCGGACATCTTCGAGCAACGCGAACGCGTGGAAGCGCTCAAAGAGAAACTGCGCGCCCTGGACACTAACGAAGCGCAGCAACTGCTCGCCGTGGCCGACATGCTGGTGAAGAAGAGCGTCTGGATCATCGGCGGTGACGGCTGGGGGTATGACATCGGCTACGGCGGCCTCGATCACGTGCTCGCTACCGGGCATGACGTCAACGTGCTGCTGCTGGATACCGAAGTCTATTCGAACACCGGTGGACAAATGTCCAAGGCCACGCCGCGTGGTGCGGTCGCGAAGTTCGCCGCCGGCGGAAAACGAGCGCCCAAAAAGGATCTGGGCATGATGGCGATGAGCTACGGCAGCGTCTATGTGGCGCGGGTGGCGATGGGGGCAAAAGACGAGCATACCCTCAAGTCCTTCCTGGAGGCCGAAGCGTATCCGGGCGCCTCCTTGATCATCGCGTACAGCCACTGCATCGCCCACGGCATCGACATGACGACGGCGATGCAGAACCAGAAAGCGGCGGTCGATTCCGGGCAGTGGTTGCTGTGCCGATACCATCCCGATCGGGTGAAGACCGGCGAGAATCCGTTACAGCTCGATTCGGCGCAGCCCAAGATTCCCGTAGAGCGATACATGTACATGGAAAACCGGTTCAAGATGCTCACCAAGAGCAACCCGGAAGACGCCAAGCAGCTCCTGAAGGAAGCACAGCATGACGTCGATACGCGCTGGCGTCTGTACCAACACCTCGCCGGGCACAAGCCGACCCCCGAGTCCTGAGCGGACGGAGACTCAGGACTCAGCACTCGGGACTGTTAAGGGAGCCGCGCACAATGGACCTCAGGACCACGTACTTGGGCATGACCCTACGGACACCGCTGGTGCCGTCGGCGTCACCGCTGTCTCAAGAGATCGACAACATCCGGCGCATGGAGGACGCGGGCGCGTCCGCCGTCGTCTTGTACTCGTTGTTCGAGGAGCAACTCGTCCTCGAACGTTATGAGCTGAACCGTCGCCTTACACAGGGCACCGAGAGCTTCGCCGAAGCACTGACGTATTTCCCCGAACCGAGTCAGTTTCATCTCGGACCCGAGGGCTACTTGAATCACATCCGCAAGGCCAAGACGGCGGTCAACATCCCCGTCATCGCCAGCTTGAACGGCACGTCGATGGGCGGGTGGACCAGCTACGCGAAGCAGATGCAAGAAGCCGGCGCCGATGCCTTGGAGCTCAACGTCTATTCCATCCCGACCGACCCGGAGCAGACCGTCGATCAAATCGAGCAAACGTATATCGACATCCTCAACGCGGTCAGCTCGGTGGTCACCATACCGGTGGCGCTGAAGCTCGGCCCGTTCTTCAGCAACATGGCGCGCATGGCCCGGCGCATCGACGAAGCCGGCGCCAACGCGCTGGTGCTGTTCAATCGCTTCTACCAGCCGGACATCGACCTCGAGGCGCTCGAAATCCGCCCGCGCGTGTTGCTGAGCACGCCGCAGGCGCTGCGTCTGCCGCTCACGTGGATCGGCATCCTGTACGGCCGTATCCGCGCCAACATGGCCGCCACGAGTGGCATCCACGCGGCCGAGGACGTGCTGAAGCTGCTGATGGTGGGCGCCGACGTCACGATGCTGTGCTCGGTCCTGCTGCAGCACGGCATCGATCACATCCGCGTAATCGAGCAAGGTATACGCGACTGGATGGACGCTCACGAGTATGTCTCGGTACAGCAGATGAAGGGGAGCATGAGCCAGCAGAACTGCGCCAACCCGTCCGCCTTCTCACGCGCCCATTACGTCGGCACGCTACAGAGCTACAAGCCTGCCTAGACGGCGATCGTCTGCGATCGCTCCGGCTCTGGTACATGTCTCTCGCGCTTTTGGCGATGGCTGCACCCGCACTGATCGCACCGTTCACCGCTCAGCACCTCGCCGGCACGTGCCTTCTGGCATCAGCGGTGGGTGCCTTAGTGGTACCGAGTGCGTATTCTCGATCTGTCGGCGCTTCGTGTTTATGGCGACGTGCATTCCCGTGATGGTTCGGTCGTCATCGGCTGATCATCTTGACGATCTCGAACCACGCGATACTCAACAGTCCGGCCAACAGACACATGGCGATGTCGGGCACGTGGAGCGCAGACATGCGAAAGAGTTCACGCGACGCTGGAAGGTAGAGCACGAGGAGTAGCAGCGCCAGCGCGCTCCCGGTAACCCACCAGAGTGCCCGGTTCGGTGACCGCAACGTGCCAACGACAGTGCGATGCCACGAGCGGTTGGAAAAGATCAGCCCAAGGTTGGCGATGATCAACGTAGTGAAGGTGAGCGCACGGACCTCACCCTCTCCCTGCCCCCGATGCAGGCTGATGAAGAACACAGCAAGTACGATGACGAGGACGCTGACACCCTGGAGGAGACTCAGGGTGACCATATGCGTCCCGAACAACGGCTCCCGCGGGCTGCGAGGCGGGCGGCGCATGATTCCGCCGTCCTCCGGCTCCGCCTCGAACACCACCGAGCAGGCCGGCTCGATGATCAGGTGCAAGAAGGCGATGTGTACCGGGAGCAACAACAGCGGCAGCCGGAAGGTCACCGGCACGAGCGACATTCCGACAATGGGGACGTGAATGGCGAGGATGTACGCCATGGCGTTCTTGAGGTTGTCGAACACCCGGCGCCCGAATCGGACGGCGTGAACGATCGAGGAAAAATCATCGTCGAGGATCACAAGGGCAGATGCCTCTCGGGCCACGTCGGTACCGCGTCCCCCCATGGCGATGCCAATGTCGGCCGCCTTCAAAGCCGGCGCATCATTGACACCATCGCCCGTCATCGCCACGACCTCGCCGGTGGCCTGCAGCGCCTGGACCAGCCGCAACTTCTGCTCGGGCACGACACGCGCAAAGACGTTGGCGGTAGGAAGGCGTTGCTGGAGTTCAACATCGTTCAACTGATCGAGGTCGGCTCCAGTGATCACGTCATCCGGGGCTCGCAGACCGATCTGTCGGGCAATGCTCTGGGCCGTGTGGGGATGATCGCCCGTGATCATCACCACACGGATGCCGGCGGCGTAGCATTCGACGATGGCGGCGGGCACGGTGTCGCGCACTGGGTCCGCCAGCCCGGCCAACCCGACAAGCTCGAACTCGAAGTCGTGCTGCTCGCTGGGCAAAGACTCGGGCTGGAAACACGCTCGCGCGATACCGAGAACGCGCAGCCCTTCGCCCGCCATGGCCTCGACCCGTGCAGACAGGATCGCCTGCTGTTCGGCACTCAGGTGACAGAGATCGGCGATGGCTTCCGGTGCCCCCTTGGCAGCGATGACGTGCTCGTGTCCGTCGGGTGACCGCCACACGTGTGAGAGTGCCAGCAACTGATCGGACAACGGGTACTGGCGGACGAGCGACCAGTTGGGGTGCAGGTGCTCGGTACCGGCCAGCCGCCGATCGCCAAGCACCTGGAATGCTTTCTCCATCGGATCAAAAGGATCACGCTGACTGGCCAAGACGCCAAACTCGGCCAATTCGTGAACGGCTTCTGGCAAGGGCAGCGACACATCCGCGGGTACGTCATAGAACGTTTCGCCCGCGCAAAGTTTTCTTACCGACATCTGGTTGAGCGTGAGCGTCCCGGTTTTGTCGACACAGAGCACGGTGGCCGAGCCCAGCGCCTCGAGGGCCGGAACCCGACGTGTCAGAACACGCTGCTGCGCAATGCGCCACGCGCCGAGTGCCATGAACACCGCGAGCACCGCAGGAAACTCGTTCGGCATGATGGCCATCGCCAAGGTCAGGCCGGCGAGAAAACCGTTGAGCCAATCTCCCCGCGTCAACCCATAGGCAACGACCGCCAGCGTGCACAGTCCGACACCGATCAGGGCCAGCCAGCGGACCAGCTTGCCAGTCTCCCGCTGCAGTGCGCTGCTCTCCGGCGCCACTGTCTGCAACGCCTTCCCGATCATGCCCATTTGGGTGCGCGGACCGGTTTGCTGCACCACCGCGATCCCTTGACCCTTGGTGACCAGCGTACCAGCGAAAACGAACGGCTGCCCATCGCCACCGGGCCGGTCCATTGTAGTAGCGTTATCCCAGGTGGTCTTCCGAACTGGCACGGATTCGCCCGTCAGGAGCGACTCGTCGGCCGACAGGTTCAGGCAAGACAGCACGGCGGCATCCGCGGCGACCCGGTCGCCTTCGGACAGGACCAGAACATCCCCTCTCGCCACCTCACGGCCGGCAATGCGCTGTCGCACCCCGTCCCGGATGACGAGCGCCCTTGGGCTAGTCAGGTCACGCAGCGCCGCAAGGGCGCGCTCTGTCTTGCGTTCTTGGTACAAGGTAATGCCGGCCACCAGGAAGACGAAGCCCAAGAGGATGAGTGCCTCCTGGAG
>DASVHW010000191.1 GCA_036382395.1 Candidatus Binatia bacterium
CCGTCGGCGATGCCGCGCGCGGCCGCGTCCGCCGCGCTCATGTAGGCGACCGGCTCGCCGCGCTGTTGCCGGAGCATGATCCGCGAGTCGCGCCACGCGGCGTGAATGCTCCAGCGCGTGTGCCCGCCGGTGAGCTGCAGCGGATATTTCCCGCCGGCGGTCGGCGGGTCTTTGTGCGTGGGCAGCGTTTCGCCCATCTCCAGGTAGAGTTCCTGGTCGAGGTAGAACTGGATGCGGCGCGACAGCGTCGGGTAGGGTTTCTTGTCGAAGACGTGGTCGGTGAAGGGCGTGATGGTGTCGTCGGGCTTGATCGTCGTCGCGGTCCCGATCGAGGCGATGCTCTTGCCCAGGCCGGTGAAGCGCGCCCAGCCCCGCTTCTTCAAATCCTCCCACTGCACGCCCTGCAGGTTGCTGGCGTTTTCGATCAGCGTCCGGGCCACCTTATCGTCGTCGGTCGGGCCATACTCGCCATTGGAGGAGAACTGGTTGTAGAGCCCGACGAAGGAGCGCGAGCGGCCGGCGCGATCTTTGAACTCGGTGACTCCGCGCGCCGCGGCGCGGGCATCGACCGCCTTGGCCAGCAGCGCGAAGATCTCCCAGTCGGACTTGGCCTCCTGGAACGAGGTCACCTTCTCGCCGGCGTGGATGAAGGGCATGAGCGGCGTCACCCACTTGTGTTCGGTGCGCTCGTACCAGCCGGCCGCCGGGAGCACGTAGTCCGACTGCATCGCGGTCGAGGTCATGCGCCAGTCGATGGTAACGATGGTGCGCAGCTTCGGCCACAGGTGCTTCAGCAGCAGCGGATAGGCGCGGATGCGCCGCAGCGGATTGCTCACCAGCGAAAACATGACGCGCGGGTCGTTGCCGGGCTTGGGCCAGACATACTGCCAGCCCTTGGACAGAGATTCCTTCAGCACCTCGCGCACTGGCCGCTTCAGATACGGGTCCCACCCCTGGAGCGCGTCGCTCGCCTCGAGTAAGCCGCCGTGCACGTACCAGAAGAGCGCGCCCGAGCACTCCATGCCGGTCTCGAAGCTCTTGCGGCTGCGCTCGTAGACCATCATTTCGTCGGTGTAGCCGGCCAGCTGCAGGCGTGTTTCCTCGTACAGCCCGTAGGCGCCGATCAGCCCACGCACCCCCAGGCCGAAGGAGGAGATTATGAACTTCTCGAGCCCGTCGTGCATGAGGAAGGGGAAGCCGACGAAGCCGCTGCCCTTCTTGCCGAAGTTTCCGGTGAGCGCGAAGACGAGCGCCTGGGTCCGTTCGATGAGGTTGCCGTGATAGTACTTGGCGAAGTTACTGGTCGTCACCATAGACGCCGCCTTCGCCTTCGCCAGGCGACGCGCGAGGTCCCGGATCAGGTTTGCCGGCGTCCCGCTCAGGGCGGCGGCCTTCTCGGGTTCGTAGGCCGCGAGGTGCTCGCGGAGGTGTTCAAACACCGGGCGCACACCGACCTTCTTGCCGTTGGCGAGCGTTGCTTCGAAGCGGCCCTCGAGCGAGGGCGTCAGGCCTCCGAGCGCCAGGCTGCGCCCCGGCGCGGGTACGATGCCGGCCTTCGGATCATGCAGAAAGAGCTGGTCGGCGTCACCGCCTGCTTTGAGGTCTGAGCCGCGCAGAAATAGGTGGGTGTCTTCGCGCACGAGCAGCGGCAGGTCGGTCTGCTCCTGCACAAAGGCGCGGTCGAAGAGGTTCTCGGCGATGAGCACGTGCGCCACGCCGAGTCCGAGCGCCGCGTCGCCGCCCGGCTTCACCGGGATCCAGCGGTCGGCATGGATCGCCGAGGCGCTGTAGTCGGGCGTAATACAGACGATCTCCGCGCCCTTGTAGCGCGCCTCCAGCAGGAAGTGCGCGTTCGGGATCTGGGTGTACACGGGGTTCGCGCCCCAGCACAGGATCAGGTCGGAAAAGAAGTAGTCGTCGGCCGAGCGCTCGAAGACGATCTTTCCGAACGTCTCCGCCGCGCCGCGGTGTCCGTCGCCGATCTCGGTGTTCATGTCGAGCGCAGTCGAATCGAGGAGGACCCGCAGGCGGGCCTGCCCCGCCGTCTGCACGCCGGTGGAAATGCCCGGCCCGAGGTCCCAGATCACCCGGTCGCTGCCCTCTTTGACGATCGTATCGATCATCGAGTCGGCGATCTCGTCGAGTGCCTGCTGCCAGGAGATCCGCTGCCATTTCCCCGAGCCGCGCTCGCCGACACGCTTGAGCGGGAACTTGACGCGTGTCGGGTCGTACATGCGCTCGCTGAAGCAGGCGCCTTTTTGGCAGCCGCGCGGGTTGAAGTCGGAGACATCGGGGCGGGTCTGCGGGTAGTCTGCCGCCTGCTCCTCGCGCCAGACCACACCGTCCTTCACGTACACGTTCCAGGCGCAGTGGGCCTGATACCAGCAGTTCACCCAGTGGCTGCTGCGCACCACCTTGTCCCAGACCCATTTCTTGCGAAACACATCCTCCCAGACTCGATAGTCCGGAATGGGCGGCAGACCGCCCGCTGCCACGCCGGCTCCGGCGGCGCCGGTGGCGCCGACCTGGCCGAAGGTGAGTCGATGGAGCGAGAGCAGCAGAGTCGCCGCTCCTGCTGAACAAATAAAATTCCGACGTGTGAGATCCATCTCGTCCTCCGCGGGAGCCACGCTTATCACGGGACAGCGTCGCCCTCCACCTCCGTACCAGGCACCGTAATGGACCGCTGTCCCCACCGGTGGGGACTGCGTTGGGGTACGCCTCCGAGGCGAGACCAGATAGGGACGTTGCTAATCAGACGTTCGGAGCTGGGCAGTGATGGCGGCCCGGCTGACGCCGAGATGCCGGCTCAATTGGCAGCGGCTCACTTCACTCGAAAGGATTGCGCAAGAGAATGGTCTCATCCCGTCCCGCACCCACCGAAACCATGATCATCGTGGTTCCGGTCACCTCCTCCAAGCGGCGGACGTAGGCGCGGGCGTTGGCGGGCAGGTCGGCCAGCGAGCGGGCTCCGTGGAGCGGCTCGTGCCAGCCGGGCCATTCCTCGTACACGGGCTTGAGGCCGCGCAGCACCGCCGTACTGGCGGGAAAGTCCTGCAGGCGGCGCCCCTCGAACTCGTACGCGGTGCAGATGCGTACGGTGTCGAATCCGGTCAAGACGTCCAGCTTGGTGAGCGCCAGCCCGCCCATGCCGTTCAGCCGTACGGCATTGCGCACCACCACGGCGTCGAACCAGCCGCAGCGGCGTGGCCGCCCGGTGGTGGCGCCGAACTCGTCGCCGTCCTGTTGGAGCTTCTTGCCGAGCGCGTCCACCAGCTCCGTCGGGAACGGGCCGCTGCCGACCCGCGTGGTGTAGGCCTTGACGATACCGATGACGGCGGAGACGTCATGCGGCGCGATGCCGGTGCCGGTGCAGGCGCCGCCCGCCACGGTGTTCGACGAGGTGACGAACGGGTAGGTGCCGTGATCGACGTCGAGCATCGTACCCTGCGCGCCCTCGAGGAGCACGCGCTTGGACTGGCGCAGGGCGTCGTGCAGATACACGCTGGTGTCAGTGACACAGGCTGCGAGACGCTCCCGATAGCCCCGGTACTCGCTGTGGATGGCGTCGAAGTCGAGCGCCTTCTCCTTGAGCATGGCGCGCAAGTACGAGTTCTTCTCCTTCAACGTACGCCGCAAGGCCTCCGCGAACATTGCGTCGTCGCAGAAGTCGGCGAAGCGGATGCCGATGCGCGCCATCTTGTCCTCGTAAGTGGGCCCGATGCCACGCCCGGTGGTGCCGATGCGCCCCTCGCCGCGCAAGCGCTCGCGCGCCAGGTCGATGGCGCGATGATAGGGCATGATGACGTGGGCGCGGTCGCTGATCTTCAGGAGGTCGTCCTGCAACAGGAAGCCGCGCTGGCGCAACTCATCGACCTCGTGGATGAGCACGGCGGGATCGACGACCACGCCGTTGCCGATCACGCACACCTTTCCGGAGTGCAACACGCCCGACGGCACGAGGTGGAGAACCGTCTTGTGGCCGTCAACGACGAGCGTGTGCCCGGCGTTGTTACCCCCCTGATAGCGGGCAACGATATCGGCATGCTGGGCGAAGATGTCGACAACTTTCCCCTTGCCCTCGTCACCCCACTGCGCTCCGACAACGACGACCGCCGGCATGACGCGTCAAGCTCCTCTCCGCGGCGCGCTGGCGGCCATGTGAGAACTACAGCCTGACCAGCTGGGCCGAGACTATGCTGGGCAACGTGCGCAGCCGCTCGAGTACGGAATCGGGGATGTCATCATCCACGTGTATCAGCGAGATCGCCATGCCGCCGACGTGCTCCCGCCCGAGCTCCAACCGGGCGATGTTGATCTTGGCTTCTCCCAACAGCATGCCGACCGAGCCCACCACTCCCGGCACGTCACGGTTGTGGAGCATGAGAATGAATCCGTGCGGGTCGGCATCCAGGTAGAAGTCATTGATGCGGACCAAGCGGATGACGCGCTGCCCGAAGATCGCGCCGGCGACGATGCTTGGCCCCTTCGCCGTGTTGATGGTGACGGTGACGAGGTTCGAAAACCCCTTTTGCTGACTGGTCTTCGACTCCACGATCTTGATGCCACGGTCGCGCGCGATCGTCGGCGCGTTGACGTAGTTGACCATGGTCGATTCCAGCACGCGCATGAGCAGCCCGCGCAGCACCGCTAGCGTCAGTGACTTCACGTCGTAGTCCGCCACCTCGCCGGCATATTCGATTGCCACCTCGGCCGCCGAGGCGGTGAGTAACTGACCCTGCAGGCTGCCGAGCTTCTCGCACAGCGCGAGGTACGGACCCAGCACCTCCAACAATTCCGGGCTGATCGACGGCACGTTGACCGCGTCCTGAATGACCCCGTGCGTAAGGTAGTTCACCACCTGGTGTGCGATGGCGATGGCGACGTTTACCTGCGCCTCATCGGTGGCCGCCCCAAGATGGGGGGTGCAGATGACCTGGCTCAACTTCAGCAGCGGGTGATCCGGCGGCGGGGGTTCCTGGCTGAAGACATCGAGCGCGCTGCCGGCGACTTTGCCTTCGCCGATGGCCGCCGCGAGCGCTTCCTCGTCGACAATGCCGCCGCGGGCGCAGTTGATGATGCGCACGCCTTTCTTCATCTTCGCAAACGCGGCGGTCCCAATGAGGCCTCGTGTTTCCGGGTTGAGCGGCGTGTGAACGCTGATGAAATCCGACCGGGCGTACAGCTCGTCGAGACTGACCACTTCGACGCCGAGGCGTTGGGCCGCCTGCTGCGAGATGAACGGATCGTACGCGATCACTCGCATCTTCAGGCCGAGGGCGCGGTCGGCGACCAGGCTGCCGATGTTGCCGATACCGACGATCCCCAGGGTTTTGTTGAACACTTCCGAACCGGTGAATTTCCCCTTCTCCCACTTGCCGCTCTTCATCGACGCGGTAGCCTGGGGAATCGATCGCGCCAGTGCCAGCATCATGCTGATGGCGTGCTCGGCCGTGGTGACGTTGTTGCCGGCCGGGGTGTTCATGACCACGATGCCCTTTTTCGTCGCCGCGGCCACATCGATGTTGTCCACCCCGATGCCGGCGCGCCCGATGACCCGGAGATTCTGGGCCGCCGCGATGACCTCAGCGGTCACCGTTGACGCGCTGCGCACGATCAGGCCGTGGTACGGCGCAATCTTTTCAGCCAGTTGCTGCGGCGTGAGGCCGGTGATGTTGTCAACCTCGATGTCCGGCGCCGCCTTCAGAATCTGAAGGCCTTGCGAGGAAAGCTTATCACTGACGAGAACGCGCTGCATAGTTTACTCCGGTAGTGCGGCCATCAGCACTTCTTGTGCCGCGCCGACGCCGCGGCCGAGCACGAGGCGATGACCGAAGTGGAGCAGCGCCATTTCCAGCGCTGCGATGGCGGTGACGACGTCGAACGCACCCATGTAGCCCAGATGCCCGATGCGCACGATTTTTCCCTTCAGCTGATCTTGTCCGCCGGCGAACGTGACTCCCATCCGGTCGCGCAGGTAGGCGACGAGTTTACCGCCGTCGACATCGGGCGGCGTGAACATGCCCGTTACCGCCGGGCTCGGGGCATCGGCTGCCACCAACTGCAGATCGAGCGCTGCTGCCGCGGCGCGGGTTGCCGCCGCCATGCGGGCGTGTCGTTCGAACACACGCGCGAGCCCTTCTTCGCGGATCATGGCCAGCGACTCGCGCAGGCCGATGATGAGCGAGATCGCGGGAGTCCACGCCGTGGTGTCCTTGGCCTGGTTGTCCCGTTCCCTGGCCAGGTCGAAGTAGAAGCGCGGCACCTTTGCTTCTTTGCTGCGCTTCCAGGCGCGCTCGCTCAGCGCGATGAATGCCAGTCCGGGCGGCAACATGAGTGCCTTTTGCGAACCGGTGACCAGCACATCGATACCCCAACGGTCCATTGGCAGGTCGAGGACGCCGACCGCGGTGATGCCGTCGACGACGCAAAGTACGTCACGCTTGCGTGTCAACTCGGCAATTGCTTGCACCGGGTGGAGGACGGTCGTGGAGGTTTCGCTCGCCTGGATCAACACGCCGCGGATCGCCGGCCGCTGATCCAGCAGGCGGCGGATGTCATCGACCTTGGCGTTCTTGCCCCACTCGACGCGCAACTCGACGACTTTCAATCCGAGGGCCGACGAGATTTGCATCCAGCGTTCCCCGAACTTGCCGCCATTGACGACGAGGACCTCGTCGCCAGGGGAGAACAGGTTGCTGACCGTCGCCTCCATGGCGCCGCTGCCTGAAGCCGCAAGCATCAACACGTCCTGCTCGGTCTGAAAGAGCTCCTGCAGCCCTTTTCTCGCTGCGGAGAAGATGCGGCTGAATTGAGGCGTGCGGTGATGGATGATGGGCTGTGCCATGGCGAGCCGAACACGCGATGGCACGGGGGTGGGCCCGGGGGCCAACAGATAACTCTTCAGCACGGGGCACCTTCGACAAAAAAAAGCCTGAACCTCTATAGCTCAGAGGCCCAGGCGTTCGACCTACTGAAGGCCAGCACTCCATCGTGGTCGATTCCACGTGCGCCAGTTGTGCAGACCAAAAAACCGCCTGTCCGATACCGGATCTTTCCCGGTGTGTCAACCGGCCGAGCGGCCGCTGTTGACCAGGGTCATGAACTCCTGACGCGTTTCCTGGTGCGTGCGGAAGGCGCCCAGCATGGCGCTGGTGACGACGATGGAGTTCTGTTTTTCGACGCCACGCATGCGCATACACAGGTGCTCAGCACGCAGCACCACCGCGACGCCGAGCGGGTCAAGCTCCTCCATGAGCATGTTGGCGACCTGCGTGGTCAGGCGTTCCTGCACCTGTAAGCGTCGCGCATAGACCTCGACGAGACGAGCGAGTTTGCTGATGCCGACGATTCGATGCTTTGGAATGTAGGCGACGTGTGCGGTCCCGAAGAACGGCAAAATGTGGTGCTCGCAGAGGGAAAAGAAGTCCAGGTCTTTCAGGACGATCATTTCCGAGTAGTCTTCGACAAATAACGCTCCGTTGATCACGGTCTTGGGATCTTCGGCGTATCCCTTGGTAAGAAACTGCATCGACCGGGCGAAGCGCTCCGGGGTTTTTGCCAGCCCCTCACGCATGGGGTCTTCTCCGACAAGGCGCAAAATGTCGGCAACAGCTTGCTGGATGGTTTCAGCCATGGTGTCGATTCTTATCGGAAACACCACGTGCCGCAAGGGGGGGGCGGCGTGCGGAAGGGGGCGAACGGAGACGGCGTCAGCGACTCATCGGCCGCTGCGTTTTTCGACGGCTTTGACGCGTTGATACTTGCGATAGTCGTAGCCAGTGGCCATGGCCATGAGAATCGGTTCCATACCACCGGCACGCTCGCGCCGCAGAATGCGCAGGCGTTCGTAGAAGTCTTGGAAGTCCTTGTTGATGCGCTGGCGTTCATCGACCGGGTTGAGGAAAAACTCGCGCAAACGCGTTACCGTGAAGCGGAAGGCAGAAAAGCGCAACTCGTTGGGAAAGGCGTCCCATTCGGCCAGCGACAGGGTGCGCAAGCTTTCGTATCCGGCAATCAGCGCCTCAAACTTCTTCAAAGAGTAGCGACCGTCCTCGTAGCAGAGAGTGTTCACCGCCGTGGCGAGATCGAAGATGAACTTGCCGCGGCAGGCTGCGTCAAAATTGAGCACGGCAACGACTTTTTCGCCTTTGAACTTGATGTTGTTGGGAAACAGGTCTCCGTGGATTATGCCTTTCGGCAGCTTCCCTTCGAGATAGTGGTTGAGGTACTCGATTTCTTCATCGAGCGTGCGGACGATCTTCTTGAAGTAATGCGGCAGGCGCCCGCGGGCGTCGAAGTACACCTCCGCAACTCGATCAAATCCAAAGCGATTATCGATGCCTTTCTTATAAGCTTTTCCGATGAGATGAAGGTCTCCCAGGACACGACCAACGTTTTCTAGTTGTCCCTGACTGAGATCCTCAGGTTCGATGCTGTGCCCGTCGACATCGCGGTAAACCGAAAGGGACTTCCCCTCCCGCTCGCGATAGTGGTGACCACGCCTGTCGGATAGCGGCACGGGGCAAGGAAAGCCGTGCTTTCGCAGGAATAGGAGAAGATCGAGTTCGCGTTTAACCTCGATCTCGCTCTTCACCTCATCGATTTTTACGAGGAACTTTCCCTTCGCCGTGTCGACTGCGTACAACGTGTTGGCCGACCCTTCGGTGATCTCACGCGCGCCAGTTACCCGCGGGAACCCGTAGTCGAGGGCGATTTCACTCAGTTCCTTCCTGGAGATTTTGGTATCTTCCGCCATTTGTTGCGTTTTAGCGAGTGCTCCACCCCTCCTCATCATCGGTTTTATAACAGAATTCACAAATGATACTACCTCTGAAGAGCTGAAATTGTCAAGAAAAATATTCCGGCCAAGACGGGCACATTGGCCGAAAATCACCGGCGAAACGGCGGAAGCAAGACTCGGTTAGGCGGGAATGAACGCGTCATCCCGTAGGGACCTAATGGAATTCCGTTATCTTCTGAATAACCTCAGTGTTTCTCGTAATTTTTCGGTTACTTGTGATGCCCTCAGCGGTTGCTTCAGCGCTACATGGGTCCGGCGTTCCAGGATGTCATCAGGATGAAGTGCCATCTCGTTTCGAGCCGCATAGGCCGCCTCTGCCCAAATTTCGGGCAGACCGGGCACGATCATTTGCTTCAGCTTGGCATCGTTCCGAACTAGTTCGACCACCTCCATGGTGCGACTACCGTACCGCTGGGCGAGGTGATGGACTTGTTCCAGGGTCAGCTCGCTGCCGTTTCGCGCAACTACTTCCTCTGCCGTCAGTTTCGGGTCTGCCGCCCGCCCGCCCGGCAGCGGCGTTGTTGCAGTCTTGCAAGATATCCGCCGTGCCTCTCTTGCCCTGCCGAGCCGCTTAGCCGCAAGGCTGACAATCTCTGCGGCCACGAACCGGTAGGTGGTCAGCTTACCCCCCGCCAAGGTGATCAGCCCCGAGGGACTCTCAAGGATCTCCTCCTCGCGCGATACAGCAGATGGATCTTGTGCGCCGCCTTCGGGCGCCACCAGCGGTCGGAGTCCAGCGTAACTGCTGACCACGTCTGCGGTGCACAGTTTCGCCGTTGGGAAGAACCAATTCGCTGCCGTCAGCAGATAGTCCACGTCCTGGTCATCGGCCGTGACCTCCTCGGGGCTTCCCGTGAAATCAGTGTCGGTCGTGCCGATGATGGCGTGCGATTCCCACGGAATGACGAACAGTATCCGCTGATCCTGGGGCGAGCGCAGGACGACGGCATGCGCATTGCCAATTCGCTCCCGCGGCACGACCACGTGCACCCCTTTCGTCAGCCGGAGACACGGCGTGGCCGATGCGTCGTCCAGTCGACGCACATGATCCGCCCAAGGTCCGGTTGCGTTCACTACGCAGCGCGCACGGATAGCGAACTCGGACCCGCCGAATTGGTCTTGCACGATCGCCCCGGCAAGGCGACCCTGCTCTTTGATGAAGCTTCTCAACTCGAGGTAGTTGCCGACCAGCGCCCCTTCTTCTTCAGCACCCAGCACCGTTTCGAGCGTGAGCCGGGCGTCATCGGTGAAGCAATCATAGTACAGCGCTGCACCGCGAAGCCCCTCGCTTCGGAGCGTCGGCTCGAGAGCCAACGTCTGGCTCGCCGTCCGCATGCGGTGTCTGCGAATGTTGCGAAAGATCGCCAGCAGATCGTACAGCCACATCCCCAAGCCCAGCGCGAACACCCCGACCGGATCGTTGCGATAGACTGGGAACAAGAAGGCGAGTGGTCGGACGAGGTGCGGAGCTAAACGGCGCCGGAGCAAGTCACGTTCCCGGCAGGCAATACGGACGAGCCGGAAATCACCCTGTTGGAGATAGCGTATCCCGCCATGGATGAGCTTCGACGACCGGCTGCTCGTGCCGCTGCCGAAATCGGCTTTCTCGATCAGCGCGACGCGAAGACCGCGTAACGCGGCGTCACGGGCGACGCCAGCACCGTTGATGCCACCACCAATCACGAGGAGATCGAACGTTTCCTTCTGAAGCTGCTCGACTCTTTGCTCGCGCGCCAGTCGGGTGATTGGAGCGTGTGGCTGCATCGTTCTTCACTCGGCGAGATGGTCGCCCTCCACAAAAACCGTAGCGTTCTTCGGGCCGCAGGTCACGGCTGACGGCTCCGCAACTCCATAAGCTCCGGCGGCGTATTTAATGTGAGATGGCTGCCACATGTTACGCCGGAAGGGCGCTCGCAATGGCGCGAGTGAAGTCCGTTGTCGAACCCTGGCCGCCGAGATCACGGGTGCGACAACGGCGGGCACGCACGACGGACTCAACCGCTGTTTGGATCCGTGCCGCTGCCCTGTGTTCGCCGAGGTGCCGCAGCATCAAGGCGGCAGAGAGAACGGCAGCGATGGGATTGGCCAGGTTCTTTCCGGCGATGTCGGGCGCGGTGCCGTGCACGGCTTCGAAGATCGCGTACCGTGTGCCGAGGTTCGCACCAGGGACGACGCCTAATCCCCCCACCAGGCCGGCGCAGAGGTCCGAGACAATGTCCCCGTAAAGATTTTCCAACAGCAACACATCAAATTGACCCGGCCGCAATACCAGTTGCATGCAGGCGTTATCGACGATCATTTCCTCGTACTTCACTCGCGGGTACTTCTTCGCGACCTCACGGGCGCACGCCAGGAAGAGGCCATCTGACAGCTTCATGATGTTGGCCTTGTGGATCGCGGTCACCTTGTGACGCTTCTCGCGTTGCGCGTACTCGAAGGCGAATCGGGCAATGCGGCGCGATGCCTTGGCGGTGATGACTTTTACGCTCTCCACCACCCCCGGGGCGATCTGGTGCTCGATACCGGCGTAGAGATCCTCCGTGTTCTCGCGAACGACGACTAGATCGACACCTTTAAACGCGGTTCTCAGCCCGGGCAGGTTTCGAATCGGCCGGAGGTTGGCATAGAGATCGAACGTCTTGCGCAGCGCCACGTTGATGCTGCGAAAGCCCCGTCCAACGCCGGTCATCAGCGGTCCTTTCAACGCCACCCGGTTCTTCCGGATGGAACGCAGCAGTTCGTCAGGGATAGGGTTTCCGAAAGTCTCAAGTGCGGCTATTCCAGCAAGTTGCCGGTCCCAGTTGATATCGACGCCGGCGGCGGCAATCACCTCGGTGGCCGCACCGATGACCTCGGGTCCGATGCCGTCGCCCGGGATCAATGTGACCCGATAGCTCCCCCGCTTCTTCATGTCGATGCTAGCGAATGCCCAGCCGCTTGTGGGTCTGCGGCAGCACACGGATCGATGACAGGTGACGCCTGGCAATGAGGTAGAGTTGCGTGAGACGATCCGTGTCGACCGACGGTCTCTGCGCCGCGTCGACTATTGGCTGCATGAACGCCGGTACGCTTGGTTCAATGGGAGCCAGCAGCGCAGCGGCGCGCTCGACATCTTCGTCGGCCGTTTCCTGATCCACGAGAATCTTCACGTACAGATCTTTCGTCCGTGCCAGTTCCAGGAACTCCAAGTGTTCCTCCCAGAACGCGCCTTCACCCGTGTTGGATGGCAGCTTGATGTCCATGCTGATGATGTTCACCAGCGGCAGGACTTCACGCAAGCGGCGGGGCAATACCCCGTTGGTTTCCAGCAGCACCGGTACCGGAAACCGACCGGTCTCGAGCAGCGCCACCAGAAAGTCGGACTGTGCCAGTGGTTCCCCACCCGTCAGAGCAATCGCATCGATGGGCGCCTCCCGTGTGAGCACAGCGGTGATCAGGCTGGCGAGATCCTCAGCTGAGACGGGGTTGCGTTCGATCCGTGGCGGCCGGCTGCCGCTGAATACGCTGTAGGTGTCGGTGTGTACCAAGCTGTCCGGCGTATCGCAGTATCGGCACCGCAGATTGCATCCGGCCAACCGGACGAACAGATGACGGTAGCCGACGTGGGCGCCTTCACCCTGAAACGACACGAAAATCTCTGAAAGGTAGCTGGTCCTCACGAAGAATTCCTATCACAGGGGGCTCAAGCGAACTAGAAACCGGTGTCGCGTGCGGCGGCTGGCAGGAGCGCGATTTTGATGTCCATCACGTTGGTGCCGGTTGGCCCGCAGCGGAAGAGGTCATCGAGTTCGGAGAAGAAGGTGAATGAGTCGTTCGCCCCCAGGGTGGCGTCGATGTCGAGGCCGCGCTGCTGAGCCCGCAGCAGCGTGGTCCCGTCGACAAATGCACCCGCCGCGTCGGTGGGGCCGTCGACGCCGTCGGTTCCCGCACTGAGGAGGGTGATCGGCATTCCCGCCAGCGTGCCCGCCAGTGCGAGCGCAAACTCCTGGTTGCGTCCGCCCCGACCCTTGCCCTTCACCCGCACGGTGGTCTCGCCACCGGCGAGCACGCACAGTGGTTTACCACCGCGGCGCGCGGCCAGTTGCCGTATTCGGGCGGCGAAGCCCCGGGCTGCCGCGGTGGTGTCTCCGCTCAACGGCTGTCCGTCGACATCGACCGTCCAGCCACGCGCACGGGCTGACGTTGCCGCTGCCTCGAGTGCGGTGCGATTCGAGCCGATGATCTGGCTGCGACAGCAAACGGCTTCCGCACTGCTGAACTTCACGGTCTCGGCGACGTTTCCCTCGATGCCACTCTTCAACAGGGTCGTTACGGTGGCGGGCACCCGCGTCTCGAGTTGGTGGCGCGCCAAAACGTCCCAGGCATCAGCAAAGGTGGTGTCGTCCGGGACGGTGGGTCCCGATCCGATCGTGCTGGGATCGTCGCCGATGACATCGGAGATGAGGAGGGCCAACATGCGAGTCCGGACATGACGCAGCAAGCCGCCACCCTTCACTTCGGAGAGATGCTTGCGGACGGTGTTGAAAGCGCGAATGTCGGCGCCACACTCGAGCAACAGCTGCGTGGTGGCGATTTTGTCCTGCAGCGTGACCGGAGGTCGCGGGCACACTAGCAAGCTCGAGGCGCCGCCGCTGATGAGGCACACGGTGTCACCACGGTCCTGCGCCCGGAGCAGTTGCATGATGCGCTGTGCCGCCCGTTCTCCGCGCCCATCGGGCAACGGATGCCCGGCTTCACTCACCGCCACGGACCGCAGTCCAACGGTGCAGCCATCGGCGACAATGACTTCCCCGCAAACGTTCTCCGCACCCAGAACCTGCTCGCAGCCGGCCGCCATCCGGGCGGCCGCTTTTCCAGCCCCGATGACGAGCGTCGGTCCGCAGTTTTCTCCCGGCGTGCGCCCGGCCGTGTCGTGCAGTGCTTCAGCCGCATGTCGGGAGAGGTGATCGATCACCAAATTGGCAGGATCGACGGCACTGATGGCGGCGCGAAAAATCGCGACCGCCTCCATACGCAAGCGCGCCGATGATGCGCTCATGAACGAGCCCGTCGCTGGCTGGTGCGAAGACGCGGCGTATTTCCACCGCCGGTACAAAAAAGGAAGAAATCAGGTGTTTTCTTCGTCGCTGTCGGTTGCGCTGAGCTTCCGGTACGCCCGCTCATCGTCGAAGCGCCGCGCGCTCTTGGCTTCTTTCTCGCGTTCCGCCTGACAACTCACACACAGCCGCGAGAAGGGTAACGCCTCCAGCCGCGCCGGGGCGATTTCCGACTCGCAGTTCTCACAAATGCCGTACGTGCCTTCATCGGCACGGCCAAGCGCCTCTTGAATGGCCTGCAATCTGTCGCGCTCCCGATCTGTCAGGATGAAGCTGATCTCCCGGTCGCGCTCCTCACTGGCGAGGTCATAGGTATCCATGCCCTCGTCCTTGACGCCCTCCCGTCCCTGCTTCAGATCATTGCTGATCTCGCGCAAGGTTTGGCGGCGCATCTCCATCAGCCTTTCCCGGACGTTTTTCAAAAAAGCCTTTCTCATGGGCGCCATTCCTTTAGAAGGCGCGGGAATGTAGAGATATTGGAAGGCGGTGTCAATGGCAGGATGGGCAATGCTGATTTGTAACCGCCCGAGCCGCATTCCGGCTACCACCGGCACGCGAACTCCTCTGGCCGCGGAGTATCGCACGAGTGTGGAAATCCCAGGGAATTTCCTTCCCTGTGCTACGGTGGGCCGCTAGGCTGGCCCCCGCGCCCGCCTCAGGCGCCGACCACCGACACGAAGCTCACGCACCGGCCGGGTGCGCCGCCGAGGTTGTGTGTCATCCCGAGTTTTGGATCCTTGATCTGGCGCGCGCCTGCCTCACCGCGGAGCTGGAGCCACATCTCGTACATCATGCGCAACCCGCTGGCACCGATCGGGTGTCCAAAGCTCTTCAGGCCGCCGTCGGGATTGATTGGCTGCGGCCCGTCGCCGTCGAAGCGGCCCTCGATCACGTCCTTCCAGCCCTGCCCGCGCGGCGAGAAGCCCATGTCCTCCATCAGCACCAGCTCGGTAGTGGTGAAGCAGTCGTGCACCTCGGCCATGCTGATCTCGTCGCGCGGGTTCTTCACCTCCGCCTGCTTGTAGGCTTCCTGCGCACTGGCGACGACCTCGGGAAAGGTGGTGAAGTCGTAGTCCTGGCTGTAGTAGCCCTCGGCGGGGCCGGCCGCGAAGGAGAGCGCCTTGATGAAGATCGGATGCTTCGAGTACTTGTGCGCATCCTCCGCCCGGCAGAGGATCGCCGCGGCGGAGCCGTCGCTGACGCCCGAGCAGTCGAAGATGCCGAGCATGCCGGCGACCGGCGGCGACTTGCAGATGGTCTCGATCGACACCTCCTTGCGGAACTGCGCCTTCGGGTTTTTCGCCCCGTTCTTGTGGTTCTTCCAGGCGATACGGGCGAGCACTTGCTTCAGCTGATCCTCGTCGACGCCGTACTTCTTGGCGTACGCCGGCGCCAGCAGCGCAAAGGTCGCCGGTGCCGTCATGCTCGAGCGCGTGCCGTCGTTTGGCGGGCTGCTGATGACCAGGCCGGAGTAGCCGGAGTCCTTCAACTTCTCGACGCCTATCGCCATCACCAGGTCGTAGGCGCCGCTGGCGACCGCGTAGGCGGCGTTGCGCATCGCCTCACTGCCGGTGGCGCACATGTTCTCGAGGCGCGTGACCGGCTTGTACGGGATCTTGAGGGCCTCGGAGAGCATGAGGCCCGAGGTGCCGCTGGCCATGGTGCCGAGCCAGTAGGCGTCGACCTGCGCGGCGTCGATGCCCGCCGAGCGGTAGGCCTCTTGGGCGGCGTCGATCAGCAAGTCCTCGGGACCCTTGTCCCAGTGCTCGCCGAAGGGCGTGCAGCCCATGCCAACGATGGCGACGCGATCCTTGATGCCGTTGCTAGCCATGTGTCCTCCGTTCGTTCTCCCGCTCCTTGCCAAGGAGAGGGCCGGGGTGAGGTCGACGCGCTCGCATCACCTCCCAGTCCCGCGTTATCAATCTTACTACCAGATACAACAGCCAACTACCTCTCCCAACCCTCTCCTTCGAAAGGAGAGGGATTCAAGTGATCACCGCCCGGGGCGGGCTTTCCAAAAGTAGTTGTGCACGCCCTGCGCCGTGAATAGTCGCCGGAACGTCATCTCCAGGTGGTCGCCGATCGCGACCGCTTTCGGGTCCACATCGGTCAGCTCGCAGGAGAAGCGCCCTCCCCCTTCGTAGTCGACGAACGCCGCCACCACCGGCGGCTGTAGCGAGTACGCCAGGTGGTCGAGTGTGTAGGTCGCCACCCGGCACGAGGTGTCGGCGAAGCGCTCGTCGCGCATCTGGTCTACCGCGCCGCACTTTACGCACACGCGCTGCGGGGGCAGGTGGCCGGCCTGGCACTTGGTGCAGCGCGAGCCGACGAAGGCGAGCTTCCAGCGTTCGTGCCGGCGCATCGGCGGCGCGGCCGGCCGCTCCGGGTCGGGGCGGCGCGGCGGCTCGAACGGCAGGATGCCGCGCCATTTGAGGTAGGTGTTGTAGGCGAGGTCGTTGCGCTTCGACGCGATCCAGCGGTCGACCTTACGCACCGACAGGTTCGTGATCGCGCCGGTCACCTCGAGGACCAGGGCGTCGGCGCCGTCGGCCGCGCACACGATCAGGATGCGGTCGCCGGGCTTGGCCTTGTCCAGGGCACGCGCCAGCAGCAGCCCGGCGTGAGCGCAGCCGGTGCGTCCGACGCTCGCCGCGAGCGTGTCGGCGATCTGCTCGGGCTTGAGGCCGAGCGCCTTCGGCAGGTTCGCCATCGAGCGCGGGTTAATGCTGTCGAGGATGACGGTCGAGAGTGTCGACGGGTCGACGCCGCCGGCCTGGAGCGCGCGCTTCGCCGTGTCGATGATCGCCGGCGCCATGGTGTCGGCCGTGAAGCGTTCCTCCCACTGCCGGACGAAGCGGTCCTCGGGCAGCCGCCAGACATCGAGAATCTCCATGGTGGACGACGCGCGTCCGAGGACGCGGGCGATCGCCTCGTTATCCGAACCGGTGACGAATGCCGCCGCCGCATCCCCGCCCTGGCTTTCGCGCGCGCTGCCGGGCGCGCTGGTGAGCAGGTCGCCGGCGCAGACGAGTGCCCGCTTCCCGGCCGCCGCCAGGTCGAGCCCGAGCAGCAGCGCCGCCAGGCCCATGCGCGAAGATCCGCTCAGTGCGACCGAGCTCACCGTCTCCGGCAGATCGAGGGCGGCTTGGATCGTTGCCGTGTCCAGCTTCTCGGCGTAGGCGGGGCTGAGCGTGGCGAACAGGAGCGCGTCGACGGCCACCCCGCCGCGGAGCGCGTCGCGCGCCGCCTCGACGGCCATCGAGACCGCGTCCTCATCGAAACTCGCAACCGCGCGCTCGCCCTTGCCCGCCCCGATCGCCGCCCGCGTCAGGCGGAAGTAGGGAACATAGCTGCCGTATCGCACAATGCCTGCCATCTAGGCCTCCTTGTTTGAATACCCCCACGCACGGGGGCTTACTAATACCAAATCGGTAGCGATGGAAGCCCGTAATTCTTGACCGACTTTGGGTGCCTTCCAGCAGGCGCGCTATCGCTCCCTGCGCGGCCCCCGTATGGCACTGCTTCCGAGTGCTGCTGACCGGAGGACTTCGCTGCTGTCGCTGGTTGCTGGTCCGAGCGCATTGATGGCGACGGCCAGCACGATCATCAGCCCACACATGATGAGATAGAAACCCATCCCCGCAACCAGTCCGAAGCCGTCGGCGACCGCCGACATAACCCAGGGAATGGTGATGCCGCCGAGGGCCGCGCCGGTCACCACGGCACTGGTGATCCCGGCAACGTTGTCTGGATGATAGCGGCCGGCGAGCGCGATGACGCCCGGGAAGATCCCCGAAAATCCAAGGCCCGTGAGCGCAAACGCCACAACCGCCAGCGCCGGTTGCGGCGTGACCAGTGCGAAGGCGAACGCGGCCGCCGCAAAGATCGTCAAGCCAAGGACGAGGCGCTGCTCGCTGAGGTACTGTGACGTGGCGCTCAGCACCAGCCGGCCCGCGGCCAAACCCATCCAGTACAGCGACACCGCCGTGCCCGCGTAGCTCAGGTCCACACCCCGGACCGCGACCATGTACTTGGACAACCAGCCGCCGATGCCCATCTCCGCGCCGACGTAGGCCGCGAGCATCAACGCCATCACCATAGTCAGCTTGGAGCGGAGCGGCGTTGCCCGCGCCTGCTCCTGCGCCGGGCTGTCGTCGACGCGCGCCGCGTGAGGGATCGGCTGCAGTGCCCAACCTAGTGCGACGGCCGCTGCCAACCCTCCCGCCACGCCAAACACCGTGCGCCAGGACACCCCTCCGGCAACCGCTCGCGCCGCCGCTGCCGGTCCGATGAACGCGCCGACGGCGAAAAAGAGGTGTGCGAGGTTGAGCAGATTGGCGCGCCGCGCGCCGCCCATGGCGACGAGCAACGTGTTCAACGCCACTTCGACCACACCGAAGCCGAGGCCGGAGATGAACATCATCGTGGCACCGCCCGACCACGTGGACACCAGTCCGAAGCCGGCGAAGCCCGCCGCGAATCCCAGCATGCCGACGCAGAGGGCGACTCGCATGCCGCAGCGCTGGATGATGTGCCCGGCCGAAACCACCGAGAGCAGATACGCCGTCGCCTGTAGGGCGAACATCGACCCGGCTTCCACCAGCCGGATGTTGAACGCATCCACCAGGACCGGCAGCAGCGTGCCCGGCACGGTCAGGCAACCACCGACGGCGGCGAACGACGCGGCCGCGAGCACGACTCCCACCGTCGCCGACATATCGCGTTCCCGGTGCATGACGCAGACCTATACCCGCACTGCCGGCGAAAGTCTCGCGCCGGCGCGATTGGACCAGTTGCCGGCCGGTTATGGTATACGCGACGCGTATGATCTGTCGGGCAAGAGATACGGAAGTCCGCCTCGCCGCTCCCGATATCACCGTAGCCTGGCGCGGCCGCGTGGTGCTCAGCGGCCGCCTCTGGGCACAGCCGCAAGCGCGCGCCATCCACCTTTCGGCAGCCGCCGACGGCGACACGGTGCGTATCGAAGCCCGTGTCGCCGTCGGCACCCACGGCGCCGGCGGTGGCGGCGTGGCTGGATTTCCATTGGACGGCCGATGCGCCGCACCCCGTGCGCGCGTGGGTGCCGCACCTCCGCCCGGCAGCCGACGATGTGATCGCCGATCACAGCTTCCGGTCACCGGTCGCGGCAATGGAGAGCGGTGACATCCGCGTGTTGCTGCTGCCCGACGTCGAGCTGCTTGGGCATGAACGCGCGCTGCCCGCAGCCCTGGACCTCGATATTGGCGACCCACGCGGCGCGCGGCTCGCCTACGGCCTCTGGGCCTCGCAGCCGTACGGGCACACCTATTTTCGTCGCGATCCGGGCGGGGGCACCACACAGCCGCTGTGCTTCGCGCTGCACGTGGTCGCGGAGTCCGCCGCTGAGCAGTCGCTCGAATCGAGCTGCGCGCGCTGGGTGTGGCGGCACACTGGCACGGCGCCAGCGGCGCGGGCGCGCACACAGGCGCTGCCGTTCGCCGAGCATGCGGTCCGCGCCTCTGATGCCGTGTTCGTCGATGAGTGGGTCGAAGGTTCGGTCGGCGGCCGCACGGTTGGTGGACCGATCAACTACTCCGCCTTCGGCCAAGCGGTCTTTTTCCAAGCCTGGTTCAATGCGCTGCGCTCGGCGATCGGGCTGGCGCTGCTCGGGAAGCGGTTGCACCGGCATCGCGCCGCAAAACACGCTGTCGATGGGTTGGACCGCGGAGTGCCTGATGCGACTCGCCCAGAGCAAAGCGGGCACGCCGGAGCAGCGGGCCCGGTGGTTGGCAGCTGCACGGCGGGCGCTCGATCAGCTCTGCCTCTACCAGCTACCAGCAAGTGTGGGAGCCGCCGTTCCTGTCGTACCGCGCCTTCGGCGGCTTCGGCGTCATGAATACCGACGGTGAGTGGAGCGACGCACGGCAGGCACCTTACGGACTGTTGCTGATCGACGCCTACCGTGTGTTCGGCGACGCCGAGTATTTTGTCCGTGGCGTGGCAGCGTTGCGGGCCGCCTTCGCGTTGCAGGCGATTCCGGAGAACCGCGACATCTGCCCGACGATCTACGATGGGTCGTGCCCCAACTGGCCGCGCGAGGCCGGCTGGGATTATCGCTGGGACCGCTCGCCCGCGGAGATGCGGAAGCTTCCGGCCGGGAAGAGCGTGGAGAACTACGGCCATGGGGGTTTTGACAGCCCTGGCGTGCGCAGCGGATTCGATTGGGGCGAAGGCAGCGCCGCCGCGTGCGCCCTGATGGCGACGGAGCGCTACGGCGAGGTGTTCGTCGATCACCCCCGCGGCATGGTCTTCGGCCTGGACGGTGTCAACGCGGTGCGACACGCCGAGGGGTTTGTGCTCGAGGACACCATCGGTCGCGACCGCGCCTTGCGTGTCCGCGTCAACGGCGATCCGGGACAGGACGGGAGCCGCGATGGCGACCAGGTACGCACGGGCGCCCGGATCGCAGTCCGCGGCGGCGGATGACCCGGCGCCACGGCCCGAGGCCCGATCACGCCCGCGGCGCGTCGGCGAACGTGATCGCCACCTTGACGCAACCTGTCGTCTTGGCGATCGCCGTGCGGAACGCCGCTCTCCAGTCTTCCAGCGGATAGCGGTGCGTGACGAGGAACCCGAGGTCCACCTCGCCCGAGGTGCACAGGTCGACGTAGTGTTCCATCGCGTGCTTGCGCACGCCACGAAACTCCTCAATGCCAAATGCATTCGATCCCACCATGCGCAGCTCCTTGAAGTAGATCGGCGTCCACTCGAAGCGCTTCGGCGCTTCGACGCCGATGATCGAGAGGATGCCGCGCGGGCGGATGATGCGCACACCGATCTCGATCGTCTGCGGCGAGCAGATCGAGTCGTAGACCGCGTCGACACCGCCATCGAGCATCGGCAGGCCATGCCAGCGCGACTTCCACGGGCACGCCCCGGTGAGCTTCGATACGGTGGCGATGAGCTCGGCGCCCTGGCTCGACGTCATGACCTCGGCCGCGCCGAGCCGCTTGGCGGCGTCGACCTGCTGTGGGTAGCGGGCGATTACGAGGATGCGCGCCTTGGGCTTGACGACCTTCACGGCCGCCACGGCCGAGAGCCCGATCGTGCCGGCGCCGTAGATCAGCACGGTCGGCTCCTCGCCATCGGGCGGGTCTTTGACCACGGCGTGGAACGACACGGCGAAAGGATCCGCCAGGACCGCCTGCTCGTACGTCACATTCACCGGCAATCGGAAGAGCTGGCTCTCGTGCAGGGCCACGCGTGGGGCGTAGGCGCCCGGCGCGTCGTTGCAGTTCCCGAGGTGGAGCCCGGGAGCGAGGGCGCCGCGGTCGAAGTTCCGGCAGAGGGAGAGGTTACCGGCGGCGCACGACGGACACACGGGCTCGATGCCGCGCGGTTCGCAGGAGAGCCAGGGATTCACGACCACCCGGTGGCCGGGGCGCACACGCGTTACCAGCTTGCCGACCTCGGCGACGACACCGGTCGATTCGTGTCCGAGCACGTGCGGGAAGGAGATGATGCCCGAAATCGGGTTGTCGAAGTGGCCTTTCAGGAGCACCTGCTTCTGGTCGCTGCCGCAGACACCCGTCAGAGCCGTGCGCACCACCACCCAGCGGTCTCCACGCACCTGCGCGTCCGGAAGCTCTTCGAGCTGCACGGGCCCAATCGGGCTCGTGAACGCGTTGCGGGACAACACGCCCAGGGCACGCGTCAGTACGATCCTCGGCACGCTCATGCGGAACTGCAGTGCCTTCATGTTCGTGACCTCCTTGGGTCGCCGTGCTCGACGACGGACCTGCGTGGCTCTCTTCTCTGAGCGAGACCGATAAATCAAGAGCTTTGTCGATGTGGTCAGCAGCGCCGGTGTTGTGCGGCGCTCGACACGGGCATATCCGCCGGTGCAGCAGATGGATGGTGAGAAACGCGGGCTCTTATGGTGGATCGGAACAATCTTAGGCATCGGCCCGCGGCAACGTCATAACAATCAACATCAACCTCTTGCAGATCCAACCCGTTTCGGTGCAGAAGTCGCAGAGCATGCCGACCCGGATCTTTCTCTCCGCGGTGTCGGGCCAGTTCAAGGACTGTCGCGACGCGCTGGCCAGCGACCTACGCGCGATCGGCTGCGAGGTCAGGGTGCAGGAGGATTTTCAGCAGGGTCCGCGCACGCTCATCGAACACCTCGAGGAATACATCGCGCAATGCGATCGCGTCATCGCGCTGGTTGGTGACGCCTACGGCTGCGAGGCTTCGGGCGTTGCCGTCCCCGCCGTGAATCCGCCACGCTTCTACACACAGTGGGAATACTTCTTCACGCTCGGCGAGCGTCTCGACGGCTCTCTCGCGCCGCGCAAAGACCTCTACCTCTAACGCCGTGGCGCTCTCCTCGCCGTCGCCTGGAGCGGCCTTGTTAGACAGCGGTCAGCTCTTCACTTCCAAAGATCCCCATGCTTGATATTCCTCGGCGGTGCTTGTGCGGACAAGTGCACGGTCGATTACGTGTGACCATTGACCCGGATCATCCGTTGGCCGAACTACCACAGAGCGTCTAGCTTGGCTCAACAAGAGATTATTCAAGCCAATCGTTTCCTCCAGGCTTAGGGTCTGGGAGAGTGCGAACGGGACGTCGGTCTCTGCCGCCCGTTCCGGCCCGACCTGGAAGCACCTCGCGGGCGAGAGAGGATAAACACAGCGCCAGGCCTGCGTGCGCACCTCACCCGTGATTACGATCGGCACATCAGTACGCGGAAACGACATCCCCGCTGAGGGTACCAGTAGATGCCACCGGCGTTCATTGATTCGGCTATAGTATGCGCTGAAGACCTTGTCTTCCCCGAACAGGGTGAGGTACGCCCGTCGCATGGCTTCCGGGGTCGTTGGGTACGCCCACCTCTCAGCCTTGATCCGTCGGCTCAGTCCGGCTGCAAGAGTCGCCATGAACGCTGGCGTACGCAGATGCTGAAGGATCAGAAATGAGATCCAGAAGTAACGATCATGCGGGGTGAGAGGCAGATACTGGAGCACTTGACGGTACGGAGCCGCGACACGAGATTCAACCCGCTGGAAATACTCCTCAAGGCCCTGCGGATAGAGGAAGTGCTCGAAGCCCCAGCGAGCGTAGGGCCGCAGCCGAGAGTGAATTCTTCCGCCTGAGAGGCGACGGAACTCGCGAACTTGTCCGTCTGCGCCGGCCCAGGGCCGGATCGTGAACCGAGGTACGAAATGGTTATCTTTCGTGCCTCTCTGTCGACGTCTAGGCAAGCGACCGGGTAAACGAGGCAGAGTATTCTCGACTCCGGGTTCTTGGACGAGCGGGTATTTCTCCTGAAGTTTGTCATACACTCGGTTCCAGATTCTCTCGGCAACGATCTGCGCGGTGTTCTCGATCCGTTCAATCCCTTGCGGCGAGTCTAGGACGGCCTGCTCCTCGGCGATGTCAATATGAGCCACCGCTCGACCGTTGAGACCACGATCGACAATCCGCTCGCCTAGCCAGTTCAGTAGTCTTGCCATCTCGAAGATGGCTTCAGTTCTGGCATCGACATGCCAGGCGACGCGCCCGCTCCTCTGAGATATTTCGAAGACTCGTTTGATCACTCCGGAAAGCTGCTGAGCCCACAGCCGGGCCAGCCTGCGCCCGTGCTCAGATGCCGCTGCCTGATCTCGTCGCACAAGTTCTGCGTATACGATATCTGTGTCATCCACCGGCACGGTCATCTCCGACTGTCAACGTCGTGGCGCTCAGGCGCGGCGTGCTCTTCGCCGCCGCCTGGAGCGGATGGTTGGGCAGCTGAGCGCCGCCGCGCAACACCTATGTCTGCTGTAATTAATCGCCACCACTGCGCCGCGGTGAGCAGCACGAGCGCGACTGTCGCGAAGACCAACGCCCATGTCGCGCGGGTCAGGCTTCGCGCGTGCTTATCTGACGCGCTTGCAGAATCCTGAAGCGCTCTTGCATGTTCCGCCATGGCATCGGCAATCGTCTTCGCCAGCAGAACTTCGCTTGCAATCCGGGTCTGGTTCATCTCCGCCGTAACGGCCGTGTTCGACGCGCCGATAAACTCTCTCAGGAAGCTGGCGTCGTGGAACCTGTTCAGTATTTCCTTTGGATCGGCGGGCATCAGCTCACCTTTCGTTGGACAGCGCACTCAGATTCATATCGAATGGAACCAGTCCTCGACGATTTCCACGTGCTCGACGAGGTTAGTCCGCACGCCGAGCTTCAGTTCCTTCAGCTTCTCGGCAAGGAGACGCCCGTCAATCAGGTCGATCGGAGGCGCACCGTCCCGAGTGGCCTCGCGTCGGGCTTCAAGCGTAAACCCCCCGGTGCTGATGAGCACCCCTTTGTCAGCTCGGCCGACCATTGCGCCTCGGAAATCTCGGACTACGTCCGGACCGATATTGCCCTTGTACCGCTTGCTCTGGAACAAGACATTGAAGCTAATCAGACCGCCCAGCCGAATCGTTCCGTGGCCATCGATACCGCCGTCACCGCTACGCTTCGTGACTTCAACTTCGATGAAACCCGATTCCCGAAGGATACGCTGGCATAAGCGCTCAAACGCGATCGGATC
>DASVHW010000192.1 GCA_036382395.1 Candidatus Binatia bacterium
CGGGGCGTGGCTTTCCTGTGCGACCATTCCACCCAAAGGCGTGATCGCGCTTCGGTGGTGAGTTGCACACGCCGCGCAAACCGGGCACACCGACGCGATGGGGAACGAGGCATGAGCGAACAACCGATCGTGGTGTTCACCGACGGCGCAGCGAAGGGCAATCCCGGACCCGGGGGTTGGGGCGTGATCATCGCCACGCCCAACGGCCACGTCACCGAGCTCGGCGGCGGCGCCGCGCACACGACGAACAATCAGATGGAGCTGACGGCGCCCATCGAAGCGCTGCGCCGCCTGCAGCGCACGCCCGGCGCACTGGCGATCTACACGGACTCCACCTACGTCATCAAAGGCATCCGCGAGTGGATCTGGGCGTGGCGCAAGCGCGGCTGGAAGACGGCCGAGGGCAAGGACGTGCTCAACCGTGAGCTGTGGGAGGCGTTGGCGAGCCTGGTCGCCGCGCGCGGCAAAGGCGGTATCGAGTGGCACTACGTCCGCGGCCACACCGGCATTCCCGGCAACGAGCGTGTCGACGAGATCGCCAACGCCTTCGCACTCAAACGTCACCCCAAGCTCCACGACGGTCCGCTCCTTCGCTACCCGCTGCCGATCTTCGACGTCCCCGACGACACCAGCGTGCCCAAGCGTGCACCCGGCGCCTCGTCGAGCGGCAAGAGCAAGGCCGCGGCGTATTCCTATCTGAGCGTCGTCGACGGCACACCGATGCGCCACGCGACCTGGGCTGAGTGCGAGCGTCGCGTCAAAGGCCGCTCCGGCGCTAGGTTCAAGAAGGCGATGAGCGCGGTGGACGAGGTGACGATTTTGCGCGCCTGGGGGTGCGCGCCGGAGGACGTGTGAGATCAGACGTATTGGGACTGCACGATGGCCGAGGAGCCCAAGCTCACATGCGATGTCTGTGGCGAGGTTCTGCAGGTGCCACTCCCGCAGCTCAGGCCCACGCGGGCTAGCCCACGCGGGCGAGTGTGACGTGTGCGGCTGGCGTATCTAGGCGGCGGCGCGCGTAGAAAATCTGCCGCCAAAAGGCTCGCGGCGCCGGGTGTCGGGCCTTACTCCGGCAACACGTGGAAGCCTTCGCGGCTTGCGGCTTCGCGCAGGCGCTCGTCGAACGAGACGATGGCGTGGGTGGCCGTGTCGCCACGCGACCACAGCAAGGCGGCCGCGAGCTGAAACGCGTCGGCGGCACGGAGTGGGTGGACCGCCAAGAGTCGCTCGCCGCGCAGGCGCAGCGACTCGCTCGGCAACACCTCCGACCACTCCGCGGCAATGGCAGCTAGCACGTGCCGTGCACGCCGCTCGGCCTGTGCGCTGAGGTGGCCATCACGACGGCGCCGGGCGAAGGCGGAAACACATTCCGTGCGAGTGGCCCACCACACCACCAGCGATTGGTCGGTGTCGACCAGCTCACGGACCTGCGGCGTCGCGGGCTCAGCCACGCAGAGCGGCACGATGGCCGAGGTGTCCCAGAACTTCACCAGCCCGCCTCGCGCTCGTCGGTCACCGCCTTCCGCACGGCCGCGCGTGGATCGCGCGGGCGTGGCAGCTTCCAGAAATCTTTGGGTAGCTTGCCACTGCCCAGCCGGAGCAGCCCTTGGCGTTCGAGATCGCGCCAATGCTCGTGCTCCGGCCGGCCGGCTCCCACCGGTACCAGCCGCGCTACGGGTGTCCCGCGTTCCGTCACCAAAATATCCTCGCCGGCTTTGACCCGACTCAGGTAACGACTCAACTGCGCCTTCAGCTCAGCCACTGCTGCGGTCTTCTTCATGTGACCACTCTAGTCAGAGTCATATGATCTTACAAGCTAAGTAGTGAGGCAGAGGCGGTTACGTTCCCGAACTACCTGCCGGCGCCGGACACGCGCACCATTGAAATGGTCGTGGGTAGCCTCTCGCTCACGGACGATGTCTGCGCGCGTCGCGTCGCTGCGCCAGCGTTTGAGTTGACACGATCAATCCAGGTGTGGGACAAGGGGATTCGAGGGGAGAAACCAATGAGTAGACGCGGGCTGGTGGTACTTCTGCTGGTCGCTTTCACACTTGGGCTCGCCGAATCCGATCCCCTCGCCCTTGCCGTGGTTTATCCTGCCTGGTTCGAGCTCGGCCCGGCACTTGGCGGCCGCCTCGACGGCATCGTCGCCAGCCCTACGGATCCCAACGTTCTGCTGGTCGCCTCGCCCGGAGGCGGGGTGTGGCGAACAGCGCAGGGCGGCGGTAGTTGGCAACGACCTGAAAACTACGGGCTGGGCGATTTCAGCGTCTTTCATCTCGAATGGGACCGCATCCGTCCGGATCGGCTCTTAGCCGTGACCTGGAGCGACCTGTACGCCAACGCCAACGATCACGCGCACTCCAACGCCGACGCCGACCTTCAGAAGTAGCTTAACGGAAACGCCAACGCCGAGTGTAACCGCACGCCCGAGCGCAACAGCGACCGAAGTGCCGACGGGGACGCCGACGCCCATGCCCATGCCCACGCTGACGCCGACCCACGTGCCGTGTTGGGGTGACTGCGACGGCTTAGGCGTTGTCACCGTCGACGAACTGCTCACCCTGGTCAACATCGCCCTGGGCAATGGGCAAATATCGGCTTGTAAGGTGGGAGATGTGAACGGTGATGGACAGATCACGGTCGATGAGATTCTTACAGCGGTCAACAACGCCCTGAACGGCTGCCGAGCCTCCGCCTCACCCTTGCAGGCGTAACCGCGGGTGCCACCCGCGGGGCAGGCCGCTCGACGCGAACGTGGGCCAGTGCCCTAGCTGATGATCCTCAGGCGGTGCGAGCCCGGTGTGCACCGCAAAGGTGTGATCGTGCCGTTGGCGCAGGCGGCGACGTAGATCTCCACGCCCTCGTTGCTACCGGCGCGCTGTCGTCCGGATCGCTGCCACCGTCACCGGGAAGGTCAGAGGGGCTTTCCTTGGTAGGTTCCCGTGAGGGTTGCGAGGAACTTCGCGATGGCGGCGACTTCCGCCTGCGGCAGGTCGACCCCGACCTGGTAGTGGGCCATCTTCCGAACGGCTGCGGGCAGATCGGATGCCGAGCCGTCGTGGAAGTATGGAAACGTGTTCGCCACATTCCGCAGCGTCGGTACCTTCAGCTTGTGGCGGTCCCGCGTGTCTTTCGTGAC
>DASVHW010000193.1 GCA_036382395.1 Candidatus Binatia bacterium
CCTTCCAAGCAGCCGCGATAGAGATGCGGGATGATTCCTGAAAGCATACGCGCCAGTGTGCTCTTGCCGCATCCCGAGGGGCCCGAGATCAGGTGAAATTCGCCTCGCCTGGCCTCGAAATCTAGCGGCCCCACGGCGGTACGACACCCCATGTATCGGTACGCGGCCCTCTCGGCCGTCACGATGACGCCCTCTCCCACGCCTAGCCCGCCGATTCTACGTGCTTCGCCTTGCGGTCGAAGCAGCGCCAGCCTTCCGCTGTCAGCTCCACCAACAGTACGGCGGTCCCGGCGATGAGTCGGGGACGTACCCAGTCGCCCGTATCGATCACAGCATCGGAAGGCACGACTTCACCGTTGCGCGACATCGACAGTAGGCTCATGCCCCGCTGCCGCAAGGCTCCGGCAGAAACGCGCTCCCCGAAACCACGCAGGCCACCGGCAAGTTCCAAGAACCTGCCCGCGTTGCCTTCCGCGGTGAGTCCCACCGCGGCCAGCGCACCGATGATGCCGTCCCCGGTCCCCCCAAGCTCCGCAAGCATGAGCCCCTGCCCGGCCGCTAAGGCTGCCGCCTCACCCTTGCCCACCAATTCGCTGCTGGCACGGTACCCAAAGCGAATGACGCCGGCGTCGATTCTCTCGCCGGCGCCCAGGCAAACGCCGGGGTCCGAACCTTGCGCTGACCGATGCGCGACGTAGCCGCCTGCCACATCGAAGAGGCGGCGCTCGAGGCCGTTGTGTTCCGCGTCCACTTCCAGGATGAGACAGGCTGGGCTGTTGTGGCTGGTGTAGGGGATTCGCGGATCAACCAGGAGTTGATGGCGCACGACGCCAACCAAGCGGGCAAGCCCTTGCGTTTCCAGGTACACGCCCAACTCGCGGGCCAACCTGCCCGTTCCTGGGCGCTGGCCGAGAACGTCGGTATCGTCAATGCCGAGCAGAAGGCGCATGCGTACACTCCTCAATGAAAATCGGCCACAACTTCGCTCATGTGTGAGATGTCGTAGCCACTCAATGCGGCAGCCTTCCGGCGAAAGGCGTCCTGATGCATCACTTCCAACAGTGGCCGAAGCCGTGCCGAGTCGAAGACCGGCCGCGCGATCGCCAGCTCATAGCGCTCGTACCCGAGCGGGATGAATTCCAATCCCCACGCCTGGGCAACGGCGCGGATGCCTAGCCCGACGTCCGCCGACCCCGCCGTGATGGCGGCGGCAACCGCGTTGTGGGTCGGCGCCTCATGTTCATAGCCGGCGATCGCCTGCGGATCGATCTTCGCCTGGCGCAGCCGGTGATGCAGCAACAGCCGCGTACCGGCACCGCGCTGGCGATTGATGATGCGGACGCCGGAGCGCGTCAGATCGCGGAGATGTCGAATCCCCTTGGGGTTACCGGCCGCGACCATGAGCCCCTGCTGGCGCTGCGCCAGGTGAATGAGGATGATCGGCTCCTCCGGCAGCACGTGTTTCACGAACGGAATGTTGTACTCACCTGAATCGACGTCAAGTAGATGGATGCCGGCAACCTGCGCCCGCTGTTCGCGCAAGGCGATCAGTCCGGCGATGCTGCCGGCCGGGCTTGCGGAAAAACGCATCTCCGGATGCTGCTCTGCCGCCAGGCGCACGAGCAAATCGAACACCGGGTCGTCACTGCCGACGGCGACCAGTGCTGCCGCCTCGACCGGGGCACGCGGCGAAGCGTGGCGTGCCGGGACGACCGCCTCGCAGGATTGGAGCCAGGAGAGTGCCGTCTCCGTGCGGCGTATATGGGCCTCGGCAAGCAACCACGCGCCGGCGTCGCGTTTGCGTTGCGCCGCCTCGGACCGATCCTCATGTGCCCGGCGTCGCACCTCCAGGATGCGGCGCCGTTCGGCAATCAGTGCGCCAACGTCCACAGAACCGGCCGCCAAGCCGAATCGAACCTTCAGCGGGAATTCGTCACGGCCATGCTCAGGCGTAACGGTGGACCCCTGCAGCCAACGCTTGAGTTCCGCACGCCCGCGCCGGGTAATGGCGTACACCCTGCGGTCAGGCCCCTGCTTGCCTGGCTCAAGGCGCACCGCGACCCATCCTTCGCGCCTTATCGACGCCAGCAGACGGTAGAGCTGCCCGAAATCGATGCGCCACTCTGGACCGAACTCGGCTTCGAGTTCGCGCCTGATCTCGTAACCGTACCGCTCACCTCGCGCGAGCAGGCCCATTACGGCATGGGCTGTCGACACCGAATCCCCTCCTGACCCGACCGCCAAGGGCAGTCTATAGGCATTACCTATAGCTCAGATTGAGCCCCTCCCGTCAAGGACGGGCGAGACCCGTGTCGCTGCACAACGGGCACAACTGCACAACGGGCACCAGCGGGAGATAGTCGGAAGCGCGAGGCAGTGCATTCAGACCGCCCGTGGACGCAGCCCGCTCCGTCATCACTTGAGGCGGTCATCTGGGAAACGTGGGGTCAAAACGCAGGGTGAACCGGAACGTGGTCCCGTAAGTCGGGTTGGGCGTGGCCCACAAACGGCCACCGTAGACCTCGACGATCGAACGGCTGATGGAGAGGCCCATGCCGAGTCCGCCCGCTTTCGTGCTGACGAACGGGTCGAACATCCGCTCGGCAATCTCCTGCGGGATCCCTCCCCCGCTGTCGCACACTGCGACCTCGACCGTGTCCGCACTGGCCAGTGACGTGCGCAGCACCAGCTCACGCACATCCCTTTTCGCTCCAGACACGGCCTCCAGGCCATTGCGTACCAGGTTCACGATAACCTGTTCAATCTGGACGGCGTCAATGAACAGAGGGGGAACCTGCGAAGCAAGCTCCAGCTGCATACACACGGCGTGCTGGCGTGCCTCGGCTTCCACCAAGCACGTCACGTCGCGCACCAGCTCATTGAGATCCACCATCTCCCGTCGGGGTTCGCCTTTGCGCACGAATGCCCTGACTTGACGAATGATCTCGCCGGCCCGCATCGCTTGGGTAGCGATCTCTTCCAGCACCGGCAGAATCTCCGCGGGCTCGCCGACGCCGGCGTGGATCCGCCGCGTACAACCCTTGGCATAGCAGGTGATGGCTGTCAGCGGCTGGTTCAGCTCGTGCGCAATCCCGGATGCCATCTCGCCCATCGTACTGAGTCGCAGGAGGTAGGACAGCTCCGCCCGATGGCGCCGCGCCTCTTCTTCGATGCGCCGGCGTTCGGTGACGTCACGCGAGGTCAGCAGCACCCCGGCGATTTCCGCTGGATCGGCGAGGCGCTTGCCGACGGATTCGAAAATGCGCCACGCACCGTCGCGGTGCTGAAAGCGAACCTCTGTCGACTGGGTGACACCGGCTTGATGGATCGCTTGCTCCAGGGTCTTCATCGCCGCAGGCCGGTCTTCCGGATGAATGAAGTCCATCACATGCCGGCCAATCAACTCATCCGCTTTGTACCCGAGCAGCCGTTCGATGGAGGAGCTTTCGTACCGGATGGTACCGTCCTCGTTCAGAATGGTGACGATGTCCGAGGTATTTTCGATCAATGTCCGGAAATACTCGTCGCTGCGCGGTGGCACGTCTTGAGCCCCAGGTGAGCCTTTCCCCGACCCTGGAGGCGTACCCCGCTTCGAGTCTTCCGAATCGTTCTGGCCCGACGAGCACGCCTTTGCAGCATCGCGGGTATCGCTGGTCACGGCACTTTACCCCCCCATTCCAAGAGTGCCCTTCAGCTGGGATCTTTGCAACGACCCAAATACGCCGGTCGTACCTTCCATTTCTTGAAGTTCACGGGTAACACGCTTCCATGCCGGCCCCTCACGATTTCGTCACTCCCGCCGCCAGCCCAGCCATCGCCGAGGTGCGCCATGTATCCAAGAACTTCCTGGCGGACACCGGGCGGGAACTGGTTGTGCTCCGGGATATCAGCCTGGCGGTCAATCCCGGCGAGGTGGTGTGTGTACTCGGACCGTCCGGTTGCGGCAAGTCCACCCTGTTGCGCATTCTCACCGGACTCATTGAGCCGAGCGCGGGAGAAGTGCTCTGCCACGGCCAGCCACTGCACGGAATTCATCCCGGCGTCGCCGTCGTCTTCCAAAACTTCGCGCTCTATCCCTGGCTCACGGTGGAAGAAAACGTGCGTGTCGGCGCCCACGGCAAGGGGTTCGGGACGGAGGATCAGGCCGCCCGGGTCAACCATGTCATCGACCTGGTCGGACTCGACGGCTTCGAGGAAGCCTATCCGAAAGAGCTGTCCGGCGGCATGAAACAGCGCGTCGGCATCGCGCGAGCGCTGGTCGGCGGACCCGAGCTGCTCTGCATGGACGAGCCGTTCTCCGCCCTCGACGTGCTCACGTCGGAATCGCTGCGGGCGGAGGTGTCCGCTCTGTGGTCCCGCGGCGACACCGGCATCAAGAGCCTGCTGGTGATCACGCATCTGATCGACGAGGCCGTGTATCTCAGCGACCGCATCGTGGTCTTGAGCGCCAACCCCGGTCAAGTGCGCGAGGTCGTCACCAACGCCTTGCCGCATCCGCGCGATTATCGCGATCCTGCGTTTCTGCGCCTGGTCAACGAGCTGCACGCCGTCATCACCAACATCCACCTGCCCGACGAAGCCGTACCGGCGCCGCCTCCTGGGCGCCCACCGCGCATCGTGCCCCTGCCGCCGGCGCACATCGGTGAGATGGTGGGTCTCTTGCGCATCGTACACGAGCACGGCGACCGCATTGACCTGTTCGATCTCGCCGAGGATCTCCGCCTCGAATTTGGCCGCGTGATCCTGGTGAGCAAGGCGGCGGAACTGCTCCATTTCATCGACACGCCACAACAGGAAGTCGTCCTCACGGCATTGGGGCGTGAGTTCGCGCGGGGCGACGCCAACGCTCGCAAGGGGATCATGCACCGGCAACTCCACGCCTTGGGCTTGTTCGCCTACTTGCTGCGCTTGCTCGAGAACGCACCCGGAAAACGCTTGCCGGCGGAGGTGGTGAAGGAACAAATCATCCTGGCCATGCCGACGGAGGAACCGGAAGCACTCTTTGAGACGCTGGTGGACTGGGGACGTTACGGCGAGGTCATCGGCTACGACTCCGCCAAGCAGGAGATGTATCTCGATGTAGAGGGCATCGCCACGGCGGACGCCAGGGCGTGAGGGCGTGGTAGCGCCGAACCGAACACGACGGAGCGCAGACGCCACCGGCGTGCTCACGCTCCCACGCCGGCCCGGTGCTCTGTGGGTCGATGCACTGATGGTGCTCGTCCTCTGCGCCATCGTCGCGGGAGTGGTGGGCTTGGCCCGGCGTTGGACCGCGCCCCTGAATCCCACGATCGAGATTGATCTGTCCCCTTGGGCCTTACCACGGTACACGCTGTTTTCGCTGGAACGCGGGTGCGCCGCTTACGCCCTGTCACTCGTGTTCACTCTCATCTACGGCACGGTTGCCGCGTACAGCCGCCGCGCCGAACGCGTCATGATTCCTCTGCTCGATATTCTGCAGGGGATCCCGGTTCTCGGCTTCCTGCCCGGCCTGGTCCTCGGCATGGTGGCACTGTTCCCCCGCTCCAACTTCGGTCTCGAGCTCGCCTGCATCGTCATGATCTTCACCGGACAGGCATGGAACATGACCTTTTCCTTCTACGGATCATTGCGCGCCATACCCACCGATCTGCGCGAGGTCGCCCGGGTCCACCGTTTCGGCTGGTGGAAGCGATTTCGCACCCTCGAAGTGCCTTCGGCTGCCATCGGATTGGTGTGGAACTCGATGATGTCCATGGCGGGAGGCTGGTTTTTTCTCACCGTTACCGAGGCCTTCACCCTCGGTGATCACGATTTCCGGCTCCCTGGTATCGGCTCGTACATGAGCGTGGCCATCGATCACGGTGACGTGCCGGCGATGCTGTTCGCCATCGTCGCCATGGTGACGATGATTGTGGCGATCGATCAGCTCGTCTGGCGGCCGGTCATCGCCTGGTCGCAGAAATTCAAGATAGAGGAAACCGAAGCCGCCACGGTTCCGGCATCGTGGGTGCTGAGCCTGCTGCGCCGTTCCCGCTTGGTATCCGGGCTTCAAGAGATGGCAACGGCCGCCCTCGCCGCTCTGCGGCGACACGCGCTATCGCACACCGTGGCGCAGCATGCTGCGCCGCTACAAACATCCCATCGCAACGTAGGGGCACAGCCTGCTGCGCCCGTGCGTGCCCCGCGGTTGGGACCGCTGCTTCTTGCGATCACGGGCTGGACAGTCGCGTTGCTCTTTGTGCTGTTGACCGTGTGGGGCGCCGCGCACCTGGTGGGGATGCTGCGCCACGTGACACTGCGCCAGTGGATCACCATCGTCCAGGCCCTGGGCCTGACGTTTCTGCGCACCTCAGCGGCGGTGCTGATCGGTGCGGCATGGGCGGTCCCGGCCGGTATTTGGATCGGCCTCTCCCCGCGTCTCTCCCGTATTTTTCAGCCGGTGATTCAGGTGGTGGCCGCGTTTCCGGCACCGATGCTGTTCCCGCTGGTCACGGCGGCGTTCCTGGCGCTCGGCATCGGTTTCTCCTGGGGCTGTGTGGCCCTCATGTTGCTGGGAGCGCAGTGGTACATCTTGTTCAACGTGCTCGCCGGGGCAATGACGATTCCCCAGGACCTGAGGGAGACGGTCGACGTCTACCGGCTGCGTGGCTTTGCTGCTTGGCGTACGCTCTACTTGCCCAGCGTCTTTCCCCAGCTGGTGACGGGGCTGATCACCGCGGCGGGCGGCGCCTGGAACGCCAGCATCGTCTCGGAGTATCTGCGCTACAAGCAGCGGACGCTGATCGCGCCGGGACTGGGTTCGCTCATCACCGAGGCCACCGCGGCGGCGGATTTCCCGTTACTGGCGGCCAGCGTGTTGACCATGGCCATCACCTTGGCGACGCTGAACCGTGTGGTATGGAAGCGCTTGTATCGCCTGGCGGACACGCGCTTCAGTCTGAACCGATAGACGACAAATGGTGGAGGTCTTGGATGAAAGCAGCCTTTTGCACACAGCCGGGTACCTTTGAGCTCCGCGAAGTTGAACAGCCCACCCCGGGTCCCGGTGAGGCGGTGGTCAAGGTGCGCAGCTGCGGCATTTGCGGCAGCGATCTGCACTTTTTTCATGGCGGATTCCCACCGCCGATGGTCTGCCCGGGGCACGAGATCAGCGGGGAGGTCGTCGCCGTTGGCGACGGCGCCAACGTCCGGCCGGGCGCCCGCGTCGCCATCGAACCACTATTGGTGTGCCGCGAGTGCTCGTACTGCCGCACCGGGGATTACCAGCTGTGCGAGAAGTTCCGCCTCGCCGGCACGACGGACGACGGTGGTTTTGCGGAGTACATCCGCATGCCGGCGTACGCCCTGTTTCCGCTTCCCGCCAAGGTCGATTTCGAAGTTGGCGCGTTGACCGAGCCGCTGGCTGTCGCCGTTCACGGCGTTCGTCTGGCCAACGTGCGCCTGGGCGACCGGGTGGCGATTCAGGGCGCCGGCACCATTGGGCTGCTGTCCGTTGCCGCGGCCAAGGCCGCGGGCGCGGCGGAGGTGTGGATCACCGCCCGGCACCCCCAACAGCGTGCCGCCGCGGAATCGCTGGGCGCCTCACGTGTATTTCTCGGACCCGATGCGAGCGGTGAGATCTCCGACGCGGCACGGCAGCAGCTTGTCGACGTGGTCATCGAAACCGTGGGAGGATCAGCTGACACCATCAACGAAGCGGTGTACCTGGTGCGGCCCGGCGGCTCGATCGCGGTGCTGGGCGTGTTCACGACCATGCCGTCGTTGAACGCCTTCACACTGGTAATGAAAGAGGTGCGTATCGTCGGCTCACTGACCTACGGCCGTCCCGGCCCGCGCGCCGATTTCGACGTCGCGTTGCAGTTGTTGGCCGAACAACCCGAGCGCTTCCGCAAGCTGATCACGCACCGCTTTCCGCTCAGCCAGATCATTCGTGGCTTCGAGACCGCGGCCGACAAGCGCTCCGGGTCGATCAAGGTGGCCATCCGGCCGGAATGAGATTGGGAGAACTTGGACCGATCGAGCGGGGGCGCTGAGAATTGCGGCCTGCTTTGCAAGCAGCGTGACCGCGCGCCAACGTTCCCGCCGGCCTCCAATCCGGTCGCTACATGGCAGGCTCCCTGCCGGACGTCGGCCGCAGATCCTTGCACGCTTATTCATCTCGCGAGTATAAGCTCCACAGTGCGTGAGCGTCCGTCAGCATCGGTTGAATTCAACAGCGCTTATCTACCCTCCGGCGGTGTGCGTCTCTACGTCACGCAATCACTCCGACTGACCGGACGGCATAGGTGACGACACTCAGCCGCAACTTTGCCCATCTCCAGGAGCACGACGAACAGCTCCTGCGCTTGGGTATGCTCGCGGAACGGTATTTCCCGGATGACCCGAACACCTCGGTACTGAAGCTGCGACCGGATCTTCGGCGGCCAGCTCCGACAGATCCTGGAGGCCTTCAACGAGTCACTCTGGCAGCCGGCTGCCTAACAACGAACGGACTAGGATATGAACCTCAGGGAAGCCATGAATACATTTGCAGACTGCTCCTTGTGTGGCGGTCAGGTTGAAGAAGCACGCGTGACCTACGACTACCGCCGGCGCGGCCACCTCCTGGTCTTTGACAACGTGGCAGCCGGGGCCTGCCGCCAGTGCGGGGAAAAATACTTCTCCCCCGACGTTCTCAAGCGAATGGATGATGCCTACCACGACGTCTTCGATCGCAATAAACCACCCGAACGGATGCTTCAGGTCCCCGCCGTGACCCTCTAGGCGGACCTCGCCGAAGGCCTCGAGATGGCAAAGAAGCCGGCAACTCTTACCTCGACTCCCGGTCAGTCGTTCCGCACGCCGGCGCGCATTCATCGCGTCGATGCCGTACGCGCCAAGCTCGCCGCGATCGAACTGCGCGAAGAGGATATCGATGCCGCTGTCGACTCGGCACGGCAGGGAGGCGGGCGCGTCGCGAAGACCGCCAAGACCGGCGACCTGACTCGCAAACCAAGATCATGAACACTGTCACCCACGACATCGTCGCCAAGCTCTGGAACCTCTGCAACGTCGAGGAATAGGAGGAAATCGTCCGCCGCATCGAAACCCTGTTCACCTACGCCGACCGCCTTGGAGCCCGCTATATCGCCACCCGCGCTGCTCGCCAAGGCTTTCCGCGGCGAGCTGCCCGCTTGACGTCCCTCGATACGCGCCCTGAAAAGACGGGCGCTACTCGGGACAAACGGTTTTGAGGTCCGTTGACCGATTTCTCGCAAATTCGTTGCGACCGTACCAGCCTGTTGACGACGGGTGTTTGACATTCAAGACTGTGCCGAGATGACGAAACACTCCCTTCCTTTGTCTCAGGTCTATCGCCTGCTCGAGCCGGGGCCAGTCGTGATGGTCACAACCGCCCGCAAGGGACGGGCAAACATCATGACCATGTCGTGGCACACGATGATTGATTTCGAACCACCGCTTGTGGGTTGCGTGATCAGCGACCGGAACTATACATTCGGTGTCTTGAAGGCGACCAAAGAATGCGTGATCAACATCCCGACGGTGGAGCTGGCAGCACAGGTGGTGCGCTGCGGGAACACCTCCGGGCGACGGGTCGATAAGTTCAAGACCGTTGGTTTCACGCCAGCAACCGCCTCGCGCGTCAGCGCACCGCTCATCGACGAGTGCTATGCCAATCTCGAATGCAAGGTCGTCGATGCGAGGATGGCGGCCAAATACAACCTCTTCATTCTTGAGGTACTCAAAGCGTGGATCGACCCTTCAAGAAAACACCCGCGGACGATTCATCATCTCGGGAGAGGCGCCTTCATGGTTGCCGGCAAGACGATCAAGTTGCCCTCCAAGATGAAATAGCTTCCCTGCAAGCGGCTACCCAGAACAGGAGAATGTGAAACTGGCCGTCTATACGCATATTGTGTTGCTGACGAGCGACCCCTCTGTAAGCGCTCCCACGATTCAGGATCTAGTAGCGCTCACCCGCACAACCTACTCCGGCGCGCTCGAAGTGGGTGAAGATCTAATGACCATCGAGGTGGGGGACAAGATCGAAGTGCATCGGTTCACATCGCCGTCGCGCTAATTGGTGAGGCGCCGCCGGTTGTCTGCGTAAATGAAATTTGCGAGAGTGCACCCTGGCGCGGTCATGCGAGTTCGATCATCACCGGACACGATCCTGAAATGTGGCGGACGATCCCCCAGGCGCCGGCGCGGCTTACGCCCGCAAGGAGCGCGGAACTGGCCTGAAACGAGGAGGCTTGCCCGGTGGCTGCACCAATCCCTGAGGAAGTGAATCGACTCTTCAGCAGCGCGCCGTTCATCGCCGCCCTCGGGATCCAACTCGACTCCGTTGGTCAAGGTGAATGCACGACGGTGATGGCGCTCGAAGATCGCCATCTACAACAGGACGGTTTCGTGCACGCAGGCGTACAGGCCACCATGGCCGACCACACGGCGGGAGCCGCTGCCGCCACACTCCTGCAGAAGGGTCAGATCGTGCTGACCGCCGAATTCAAAATCAATCTGCTCCGCGCCGCAAAAGGTCAGCGGCTCATCTGCAGATCCAAGGTCCTCAAGCCGGGAACGCAGCTGACCGTCGTCGAGTCAGAGGTCTTCTGCGTCGCATCGGGAGAGGAGCGCCTCGTTTCCAAAGCGACCGCCACCATGGCGATAGTCAACCGACGAGGGGCATGACGAATCAACGCGGCCCGACCCCGAGAGAACTCACCTCGCGACGCGGCTTTGTTTCGACTTCCTTGCCACCACCAACATCTGCTTCCCCAGCAGCCACTGCGCCGGCGGCAACGCCAGATACAGGCGCACGAGCCATAGCGGCAAGCGGCTCTTGCCGCTGGTGAAGGGCAGAAAGCGCGGGCGCAACACTTCGATGTCGAAACCCGACATCCGCAGCGCCTCGCTGAGGCTGCCGTGGCTGAGCGGGACCTGGTGATCGAAGAGGTCCCAGTACTCCTTGTAGGCGTAGCGGATGTTCGGCTGGATGATGATCATGCGCCCCTCGGAAACGAGGAGCCGATGCACGTTGCGCAGCACGCACAGGACCGACTCCTTGTCGCGGAGACGTGCGAGGAAGTTGCTGCAGAACACCACCTGGGTGCAGGCATCCACCATGTGTTCGAGCACCCCCGGGATTTCGCCGATGACCGGCACGACCCCGGAAGCGGCAAACTCACGCAGGCGCGGATTCGTATCCACGGCGATCTTCCGGCTGCACCGGATGGCATTGATGAACTCGCAGAAGCCGGCGCCCAGATCGAGGACAGTGTCCTCCGGTCGGACGTACCGCTGCAGCACGACGCGGCACACTACCCCCCACATCCCCGCCCGCTTGCGCCGGCTCATGTCAGCGGATCGCTGTCCATACAGTTCCTGCTGCATTCTCACTCCCCCCTCCGTCTCCGCCTTTGCGGCTGTCGATATATCGCCGAAGACGTGCCTCGACAACACGTGCGAAGCTTTTCAAGCGCCGTTGCCTTCGGGCGCTGGGTAACGTAAATGGCCACAGCGCACCTGATTCCCAGGAGGTCACTGTGAGCACCAAAGAGCTGTACGAGATAGGCGAGCTGCCACCGATCGGACACGTCCCCCCCTACATGTATGGGCAACTCATTCGCGCCGAACGCTTTGGCGAGCCCCATCAGGCCTTTCAGATCGAGAAGGTCGAGGTCCCGTCCATCAAGCCGGATGAGGTCCTGGTGTACGTGATGGCCGCCGGCATCAACTACAACAACGTCTGGGCCGCGCTGGGCGCTCCGCTCAACGTCATCGCCGCACGCCAGAAGGCGAAGTACGACACCAGTGACTTCCACATCGGCGGCAGCGACGCGTCAGGCATCGTCTACGCGGTGGGCAGCGACGTGAAGAACGTCAAGGTCGGCGACCATGTCGTCACTCACGCGGGCGTCTGGGACGCCAACTGTCCGGCGGTCAAGGCCGGGGAAGATCCGACGATCGATCCTTCCTTCAAGATCTGGGGTTACGAAACCGGCTGGGGCAGCTTCGGCCAGTTCGCCAAGGCACAGGGGCATCAGTGCATGCCCAAGGCTAAGCACCTTACCTGGGAAGAAGCCGCCGCGCCGACGCTCGTCGGTCAGACCGCGTACCGCATGCTGAAGGGGTGGCCGCCGCACATAGTGCGCCAGAATGACGTCGTGCTCATCTGGGGCGCGGCCGGCGGGCTCGGATGCATGGCGATCCAGATTGTCAAAGCCGCGGGCGCCATCCCGGTGGGCGTGATCGGAGACGACAGCAAGGCTGACTTCTGCATCAAGCTGGGCGCCAAGGGCTGCATCAATCGGAAGAAGTTCACCCATTGGGGCCTGATGCCGCACTGGAAGGACACTGCCGCGTACAACAAATGGGCGGCGGGTGCCCGTGACTTCGGCAAGGCGATCTGGGACGTCCTCGGCGAGCGCCGCAACCCCCGCATCGTCTTCGAACATCCCGGCGAGGACACCGTACCGACCTCGATCTTCGCCTGCGACAATGGCGGCATGGTGGTGATTTGTGCCGGCACCACCGGCTTCAACGCGGTCGTGGACCTGCGCTACCTGTGGACGCGCCAGAAGCGCTTCCAAGGGTCGCACCTATCGAACGACGAGCAAGCCTACGCCTTCAACCAGCTCGTACTCGACGGCAAGATCAATCCGTGTCTGGCACGCGCATACAAGTTCGAGGAGATCCCGCTCTGCCACCAGCTCATGCACGAAAACAGGGCCCCGGAAGGGAAAATGGCTGCACTGGTCGGCGCACCGCGGGCGGGGATGAAGGGGCTCGAGTAGACGTAGCGCGTCACCTGCGTGCCTCCGCTTACCGCGGAGTCACGCGCCCGCTTCACGATGTCTTCTTGGAAGCGGCCAACAGGTCCGCGAAGGTCCCGAGGTTCTGGCGCTGGTTTGCCTGCGCCACGGTCGCATGCTCTTCAGCCCGCTCGGCGGCAACGGCGGCGTCGCGGGCCTCGCGTGCGTGCTCGATCATCGACAGGCTGATGCGGCGCTTCTCCGGGTCCACGGCGAGAACGGTGACCTCCACCTCCTGGCCGACGTTGACCGCCTGCCGGGCATGAGACAAGCGGCGATCGAGCGTGAGCTTGGAGATGTGGGCGAGGCCGTCGAGACCGGGGGTGATTTCGACGAAGGCCCCGAAGGCTTCAACACGACGCACCGTTCCACGGACCGTCGTCCCGACGGGAAAGCGTTCGCGGACCGTCGACCACGGATCGGCCGCCAGCGCCTTCATTGACAAACCGACTTGGCGGCGACCGGTCCCCGCTTCCTCGATCTTCAGCACTTGCGACTCGACCACTTGTCCGACTTGGAGAACCTCAGACGGGTGGTTGACGCGGCCGTATCCCAGCTCGCTGATGTGGATCAGCCCTTCGACGCCGCCGAGGTCGACGAAGGCACCGAATTCGCGGATGTTCGTCACCGTCCCCTGCACGACCGCACCGACGTGTAGCTTCTCCCAGGTCTGCGCCGCTTGCACCGCAGCATCTTCCTCGAGCAGCTCGCGGCGGGAAACGACGACGTTGCGGCCACCGGACTCGATCTTGTTGACGCGGAACAGAAAGCGTTGGCCGATATACTGCGCCGCGGGGACACGCTCGCCCGGCCGGCGCCGGTCAATCTGTGAGCCGGGACAAAAGGCGCGTACGCCGCCGATCTGCACCTCGAAGCCGCCTTTGTTCTCACCCGTCACCAGGCCTTCTATGGGAATACGATGCGCCATCGCCTGTTCGAGCTCCGCGGGTATATGGCCGCCCCGACCGAGCGTGCGCTTGAGGACGATGGCGCCGGATTCGCTTCCATCATCGAGGACGGTGGCTTCCAGCTGATCACCGATAGCGAGCGTCAGTGCACCGCTTGCCGGATCGCGGAACTCGGCGAGGTCGATGGTCGCCTCCCCTTTGCCCCCGATCGCCACGAAGGCGGTGGCCTGCCCGATCGCCATCACGCGCCCGCGCACGAGCTCCCCGACCGTGATCTGCTGCCGTTGCGCCCCGGCTGCCTCACTGGCGGCGAACAGCGCCGCGAAGTCATTCTCAGCTGAAGTGGAATTCCGTTCGTCGTTTTCAGGCATGGCCCAACCATAGCAAGCAATCACCGCGGCTACCACGCGTCAGCGGCGAAAGGTCAACAGTTTTCGTAGACTCTGTATCCTTCGCGGGAAAAAGTCTTCCGCCGTCAGAACGGATCGGGGCTGGCTGGAAGATCGGTGTGGCCCATCAAGAACTGGTCGACACCGCGGGCGCACTCGCGTCCCTCCCAGATGGCCCACACGACCAGCGACTGGCCGCGGCGCATGTCGCCGCAGGAGAATACGCTGGGAACACTGGTCATCCAGCTCTTGTCCACCGCGACGTTGCCGCGCTCATTCAGCTGCACACCCAGGTCGGCAAGCATGCCGTTGCGTTCGGGGCCAAGAAATCCCAGGGCCAGCAAGACCAGGTCGGCATCCAGCTCGAATTCGCCGCCGGAAACCTCGCGCATGACGGGGCGGCCGTTGTCGCCTTTGAGCCACTCCAAGCGCACCGCGTGAAGCTTCTTGACGTTGCCGTGCTCATCACCCGAGAAGTGCTTGGTGTTGATGCTCCAGTCTCGCGCTACACCTTCTTCGTGCGACGACGAGGTACGCAAGGTCATGGGCCAATAGGGCCACGGCGCCACATCCTCGGTGCGTGTGCCGGGCGGCTGCGGCAACAACTCGAACTGGTGGACCGATAACGCGCCCTGACGATTCGACGTCCCGACGCAGTCCGAACCGGTATCGCCACCACCGAGCACGACAACCCGCTTGCCCTTGGCGGTGATTTGATTCGGTACCGCATCACCTGCCGCCACTTTGTTCTGCTGCGGCAAGAACTCCATGGCGAAGTGGATGCCCTTCAACTCGCGCCCGGGAACTCGCAGGTCACGCGATGCGGTGGAGCCGCCCGCCAGCACGATGGCATCGTGCTCGGCGCGCAGGCGATCGACGGGGTACTCGACACCGACGTTGGTGCTCGGCCGGAAGGTCACGCCCTCCCCTGCCATCTGCTCGAGGCGGCGGTCGACCATCCTCTTCTCGAGCTTGAAGTCGGGAATGCCGTAGCGCAGCAAGCCACCTATGCGGTCGGCACGCTCGAACACGGTCACCCAGTGGCCCGCACGGATCAACTGCTGGGCGCACGCCAGACCCGCTGGACCCGACCCGACGACGGCGACTTTCTTACCCGTGCGCCGCGGCGGAACCTGAGGGCCCACCCAGCCCTCTTTGAACGCGTGCTCGATGATCTGTTTTTCGATCTGCTTGATGGTGACCGGATCGTTGTTGATGCTGAGGACGCAGGCCTCCTCACAAGGCGCCGGGCAGATGCGGCCGGTGAAGTCGGGGAAGTTGTTGGTCGCGTGCAGCCGGTTGATGGCATCCTTCCAGCGGCCGCGGTAGACGAGGTCGTTCCAGTCCGGGATGATATTGCCCAGCGGACAACCCTTGTGACAAAACGGAACGCCGCAATCCATGCAACGCGCCGCCTGCACCTGCAGCTTCTCTTCCGGATGCTTGCCTTCGAGCTCGCGCCAATCGTGCAGACGCTCTTGCACCGGCCGCCGAGGCGGCAACTCACGTTCGTATTCCAGAAATCCGCTGATCTTTCCCATCTCGCTTATCGCCCCATCTCGCCTGTCGCTTATCGCCGGTCGCCTTTGTGCTACGCGGCTCTCACACACTCGCCAGTTTCGCCGCGTCTGAATCGAGATGCTGCTTGGCAAGCACCTGGCGGTACTCCACAGGAATCACTCTCACGAACTGCTGCACGCACTGTTTCCAGCCGGACAGCACCCGCCAGGCCACGGCGCTCTGGGTGTATTCGTAGTGCCGCCGGACCAAGGCGTGGATCGTCTCGGCGTCCTTCTCGTCCACCGGACCGACCTCGACCATGCCCAGATTGCAGCGGCTCTTGAACGTGCCGTCGGTGTCGAGCACATAGGCAACGCCGCCGCTCATGCCGGCGGCGAAATTGCGGCCGGTCTGGCCGAGGACGACGACCAGCCCTCTCGTCATGTACTCGCAGCCGTGATCGCCGACGCCTTCGACAACGGCGGTCACTCCGCTGTTGCGCACGCAAAAGCGCTCTCCCGCCAGGCCGCGCAGGAACACCTCACCGCCTGTGGCGCCGTACAGCGACACGTTGCCGACGATGATGTTCTCCTCCGGAACGAAACTGGCGTTTTTCGGCGGATACACGACGATGCGGCCGCCGGAGAGTCCCTTGCCGAAGTAGTCGTTGGCATCCCCCTCGAGGGTGATGGCAAGGCCGTTCGCCATGAAGGCCCCGAAGCTTTGGCCGGCCGAGCCGGCGAACTTGATCGTGATGGTCTCGGGCGGCAAGCCGTTGATGCCCCACCGCCGCGAAATCTCCGCCGACAGCATCGTGCACACGGTGCGGTTGACGTTGCGGATGGGAAGGTCGATCTCCACCGGCTCACCCCGTTCGAGCGCCGGTCGCGCCAACTCGAAGAGCCTATGGTCCAGCGCATTCTGCAGGCCATGGTCCTGTTTCTGGACGCAGCGGATGGCCACGGAGGGCGGCACGTCGGGCTTGTGCAGAATCTGGCTAAGATCCACACCCCTGGCCTTCCAGTGCTCGGAGGCGTCGCGCGTCTCCAGCATATCGACGCGCCCCACCATCTCGTCGACCGTCCGGAACCCCAGCTCCGCCATGATCTCGCGCAACTCTTCGGCAACGAACATCATGAAGTTGACCACGTGCTCGGGCCTGCCCTGGAATCGCTTGCGCAACACGGGATCTTGCGTGGCGATACCAACCGGGCAGGTGTTGAGGTGGCAGACACGCATCATGACGCAGCCCGAAGCGATCAACGCCGCCGTCGCGAAGCCGATCTCTTCGGCGCCCAGCAGCGCCGCGACGGCAACGTCACGGCCGGTCTTGATCTGGCCGTCCGTCTCGACGCAAATGCGCCCGCGCAGGTCGTTCATCACCAACACCTGCTGGGTCTCGGCCAACCCGAGTTCCCACGGAATGCCGGCATGCTTGATGGAGGTCAGCGGCGAGGCGCCGGTACCGCCGGAGTCGCCGCTGATCAGCACGACATCGGCCTTGGCTTTCGAAACGCCGGCAGCAACCGTCCCAACGCCGACCTCCGCCACCAGCTTCACACTGATACGGGCCTGGTCGTTGGAGTTCTTCAGATCGTGAATCAGCTGCGCCAGGTCTTCGATCGAGTAGATGTCGTGATGCGGCGGCGGCGAGATCAGTCCCACGCCGGGGGGCGAGTAACGAATAGAAGCGATGTACTGGTCGACCTTGTGGCCGGGAAGCTGCCCGCCTTCGCCGGGCTTGGCCCCCTGCGCCATTTTGATCTGCAACTCGTCGGCGTTCACCAGGTAGTAGCTGGTGACACCGAAGCGTCCGGACGCCACCTGTTTGATGGCGCTGCGGCGTAGGTCACCGTTCGCATCGGGAACGTAGCGCACGGGATCCTCGCCACCCTCACCCGTGTTCGACTTGCCGCCGATGCGGTTCATGGCGATGGCCAGCGTCTCGTGCGCCTCTCGGCTGATCGAGCCCAACGACATGGCGCCGGTTTTGAAGCGCTTGACGATTGCGCTTGCCGGCTCGACTTCCTCGATGGGAATCGGCGTACCCGCTCTGAACTTCAACAGACCACGAATGGTACAGAGCGTCTCGCTCTCGTTATTCGCCAGCGCCGAGTACTCTTTGAAGGTCTTGTAGTTTCCCGAGCGGACGGCATGCTGCAGCTTGGCCACCGTCTCGGGATTGTACATGTGGTGCTCGCCACGGCGGCGCCACTGATACTGGCCGCCCGGATCGAGATCGCCATCCAACACCGGCGAGACCTCATAGGCGAGATGGTGACGAAGCGCACATTCCTTGGCGATCACATCGAGGCCCACTCCTTCGATGCGTGACGCCGTCCAGGTGAAATACCGATCAATGACATCGTGGTTGAGGCCGATGGCCTCGAAGATCTGCGCGCCGCGGTAGCTCTGTACGGTGGAGATCCCCATCTTGGTCATCACCTTGAGGACGCCCTTGTTGGCGGCCTTGAGGTAGTGTTCCACGGCGGTGTCGGCATCGATGTCCTTGAGGAGGCCGGCCTTGACCATGTCGATGATGGTCTCGCAGGCGAGATACGGGTTCACGGCACCCGCGCCGTAGCCGATGAGCAGACTGAAATCGTGGACCTCGCGCGGCTCACCGGACTCGACGACGATGCCGCACCGGGTGCGCGTCCCTTCGCGAATCAAATGATGATGCACCGCTCCGGTCGCCAGCAGACTCGGGATCGGCGCGCGTTCCTCGTCGTGCCCGCGGTCCGAAAGCACCAGGATACTGTAGCCCTGTGCCACCGCGGCCGAGGCTTGCCGGCAGAGCTCATCAAGCGCCGCCTGCAGACCCGCGCCATCGCCGGCGATCTTGAACAAGGTCGGCAAGGTCAGCGCTCTGAGACTGCCGTTGGCAATATCTTTGATCTTCTGCAGATCGGCGTTGCCAATCACCGGATTCTCGAGCTCGATCTGATGGCAGTGGACCGGCGTTTCGTCGAACAGGTTCTGCCCCGCGCCGATGCTCGCCCTCAACGACATCACCAGCTCCTCCCGGATCGAATCGATGGGCGGGTTCGTGACCTGGGCAAAGAGCTGTTTGAAGTAGTTGAAGAGCAGGTGCGGGCGCTCCGAGAGCACCGCCAGGGGCGTGTCGTTGCCCATGGAGCCGACGGCCTCCTGCGCATTGATGGCCATCGGTGCCATCAGCATGCGCAGATCTTCGCTGGTGTAGCCGTGCACCTGCTGCCGGGCGAGCAGCGTGTCGGGGTCGTAGGACGGCGGCAGCGTTTTCGGCTCCGGCAGGGTACTCAACCGCACCAGATTCTCGTCGAGCCATTGGCGGTACGGCTTGCGGGCGGCGATGCTTTCCTTGATCTCCTCGTCGCCGACGATGCAGCCCTTCTCGGTATCGACCAGGAACATACGGCCGGGCTGCAGGCGATCTTTATGAAGGACATTGTCCGGCGCGATGTCGAGCACCCCGACCTCAGAGGCCATGACGACGAACCCGTCTTTGGTGACGATGTAGCGTGACGGCCGCAGGCCGTTGCGGTCCAGCACGGCGCCGATGAGCCGGCCGTCGCTAAAGGCGATCGACGCCGGACCATCCCACGGTTCCACCAAGCACGAGTGATACTCGTAGAAGGCCCGCTTGGTGTCGCTCATGCCTTCGTGCTTTTGCCAGGCCTCGGGAATCATCATCATGATGGCATGGGGCAGCGAGCGCCCGGTGTGCACGAGCAACTCGAGCGCGTTGTCGAACTTCCCCGAGTCGCTGCCGGCCTCGGTGATAATCGGCAGCAGCTTCTTGATGTCGTCGCCGAACAGCGGCGAGGAAAACAGCTTTTCCCGCGCCCGCATCCAGTTCTCGTTGCCGCGCAGCGTATTGATCTCGCCGTTGTGGGCCACGAAGCGGTAGGGATGCGCCCGGTCCCACGAAGGGAACGTGTTGGTGCTGAAACGTTGGTGCACCAGCGCCAGCGCGCTGATCATCGTCGGGTCACACAGGTCGGTGTAGAATTGCGGGATCTGATCCGGCAGGAGCAATCCTTTGTACACCAGGGTTCGGGACGACAGACTGGAAACGTAAAAACTCTCCGAGTCACGCAGTCCCGCCTCCTCCACGCTGCGTTCGACCCGTTTACGAATCACATAGAGCTTGCGCTCCAAGGCCTCGCCGTCCTTGATATCGCGGCCGCGTCCGACGAAGATCTGCCGGATTTCGGGCATGAGCCGACGGGACAGGGGACCACATGCATCGGGATTGGTGGGAACGGTACGCCATCCCAGCAAACGTTGGCCTTCTTCGCGGATGGCCTTCTCGAACAGTTTTGAGCAAACGTTTCGCTCCGCCACGTCACGGGGAAGGAAGACCATCCCAACGCCGTACTCGCCTTGATTCGGCAGATCGATGCGGGACTGGCGGCACTCCTTGTGCAGGAACTCGTGCGGCACCTGCATGAGCACGCCGGCGCCATCGCCGGTCAGCGGATCGCACCCACAGGCGCCGCGGTGCGTCAGGTTCTGGAGCACTTGCAGACCCTTCTGGATGATGTCGTGCGATTTGACGCCCTTGATATTGGCGACAAAGCCGACACCGCAGGCATCGTGCTCCTGGCACGGATCGTACAGACCCTGCTTGCGCAGCTTTCGCGGTTCCGTCATGTCTACATGCCTTTGAGATCAACCACGTGCTTCTCGCCGATTCGACGCGGGCGTTTTGACGCCGGGGCGGCGTCGAACTGGAGGGCGACCTGGGTGCGTTCCGTATGCGTCGACAGCACCACCATCGTCTCCGTCCGCTCGATCCCTTCGATAGAACGGATCCTTCTGATCAGCTCCTCGAGCGTGGACGTATTGGCCGTCTTCACCTTCAACAAGAAGGTATGTTGGCCGGTCACATGGTGGCATTCGAGCACGTCGTCGAGCTGGGCAATGTCGCGCTCGAACTCGCCGATGAGTTTCGGGTGACTGATCGACACGCCGATGAAGGCCGTAATGTCCTTCCCGAGACGGGACGCGTTGAGAATGGCGCGATAGCCGGCAATGACACCGTTGTCCTCCAGCTTCTTGATGCGCTCGATGACGGACGGCGCCGACAAACCGACCTTTTCACCGATCTTCGCCAGCGGAAGCTTGCAGTTCTCCTGCAATAGCGAGAGGATCCCCAGGTCGACGTGGTCGAGTTCGGCCTCTTCCTGTCCTAATTTCATAAGGTTCCCAGTGGTAACGACCTAATAAATAGATAATCACAGCCACCAAAGTCAAGCCTTTGTTCGGAAAATGTGCCGTTTATTTTCCACAAGGGGGGAAGCCAGGCACTGGCGGCGGTATCCTTCACGCAGCCACGGCGTGAGGGCACGCCGGCTCCAGAAAATCCATCTCTGCTGGAGCCGGGCTGCCCTCAGCCCGCTTTCTGTCGGGCCAAAGCCGCGCTACCGCATCCTGGATCGCGCCGCGCTCGCCGAGGTCCTAGGCACATCGAGCGCCTGACGCGATTGTCCTATAGCCCGGTCCCTTACACGCCGCGGTGGGCGTCCTTGTACGCCCGAAGAATTGAATTGATCCGCGTCTGGTAACCCTTCCCCCGCTCGCGAAACCACTGGATCACATCAGCGTCAATTCGCAGGGTGACCTGGGCCTTGCGCTCGATGGGTTTCAACCCCTTTCGGACGAGCCCCTTGGCAAACACCGCGGGGGGCACTTCTGGAATGTCTGAGAGGTCGATCGCCTCAGCACTCCGGAATCTTTGCGAAGTAGCTCTTTTCCTCATTCTTTGTGGCCTTCCGTATCGAAATGAACCGGATCGAGTCGCCGCGCTCCGTATGAGCGACGGCTACGGCTCGCCCTTCCAAAATACCAAACGTGATGAAACGGTGTTCGTGGTACTCGAACCGGGTGTCCTCGACGGTAACCGTGTAGCCGTCAAAGACTCTCTCCGCGCCGACGAAATCGATGCCGTGTTTCCGGACATTCGCCTTCCGCTTCGCCTCCGCCCACTCGAACCCCACGGGCGGAGAGTGTAGCTACA
>DASVHW010000194.1 GCA_036382395.1 Candidatus Binatia bacterium
GTTGAAGCGGATTGCAGCCCCGCCAGATTCCCATGCCAGGGCAGGTTTTCCATGAGAGCCGTCGCTGAAGGACACGCATTCCGGTGCTCTGTTCGAGTAGAGACCGAGGATGGCTCTCAGCACTCCGTGAGCGACGATAAAGCGCTCGCGGTCTCTCGGGAAATAAAACCGCTCGGCCCTCGTTCGTTCATCTGCTGCAAGGGTGTGTAGGAAGCTATCGATCCGTGACGGGGTCTCGTCCAGGGTGGCTCGCCAGACATGCACTGCGTCACGACCCAACAGTGGAGCTTCCGGCGGGAAGCACCACGGAGGCGCAAGAGACGTGGTGGGCGCCATCTTCACGTAGCCGTTCTCCCCGGTTTCAGTGCAGTTCTTGAGAGAGCGCCTGAAGCAGGACGGGCTGAGTGGTGTTCAAGAAGAAGTGGTCACCGGGAAACATTCGCGACGAAAAGGAACCGGTCGTTTGATCACGCCAGGCTTCGAGGTCGCCGTGGCTCACGTTGCGATCCTGTAAGCCGCCAAAGGTGGAGATGTGGCAGTTCAGGGGAGGCTCGGTCGAATACACGTAGGTTTCGTACAGCGCGAAATCCGCCCGCAAGAGAGGAAGGACGATCTCCATGAGCTCTTCGTGCTCGAACACCTCCTTGGGCGTACCGTTCAAACGACGCAGTTTCGCCACAAACTCTCCGTCTGGCAGGGTGTGCATGGGCAGATCTCGATGAGGGATCTGAGGCGCGCGACCGGCAGAGATGATCAAGCGAACAGGATGCAGGCCATACTGTCGGCGGAGATGACGGGCGAGTTCAAAGCTCACCAATGCTCCGAGGCTGTGGCCGAAGAGGGCAAACGGCTTGTCCAGGAGCGGAAAGAGGGCGTGGGCAAGGGCCTGGATGAGAGGTGAGAGGCGAGTGAAAGGAGGCTCCATCAGCCGAGTTCCCCGTCCGGGAAGTTGAACCGGACAGACCTCGACATCGGCTGGCAAGCCGGCCGGCCAGGTGCGAAAAATCGAGGCGTTGCCTCCCGCATACGGAAAGCAAAATAGACGGAGGCGGGCCTGCGGACGCGGCCGGCGGCATGCAAGCCAGGGGTCAGGAGCAACGGTGGTGGTCATAGGATGGCGCGTGGGCGGAATCTGTGCGGCTATCTTTCCTGCTGGTCCATCGTCTGGCGCAGGCTGAGCGGCCTCATGTCGGCCCACGCTTCTCTAATATAGGCCAAGCACTCGGTCTTGGACCCGATCGTACCTGCATCCCTCCAGCCAACAGGGTTCTCCCGCTCGGCAGGCCAGATCGAGTACTGTTCTTCCTGATTCACGACGACTTTGTAGCGTGCACTGTCGGCGTTGGTGTTCCCATTCATCGAGCGTCCCTCATCGATCCGGCGGGTGACTTGACTCCATCGGCGAACCAAGCCTCGCCGCTTGCGGCTTGCTCGACGCAAGCCTTCAGCTTCTCGGCCAGGACTTCAACGTGGGGCTTGTAAACCATGTTGGCGTGATTGCCCGGAACGACGTGGACTTCCACTCCTCCAGCAGCCCACTGGCTCCAGCCCAACGTGGGGTCAGAGGACGGGCCTGCGGCCGGCGTCCTTTCGGCGGGTCCGCTCCCCGTTGGGTCGCTCCGGGTTGCCAAGTCCGATATAATCGGAGGCCCTGCCTCGCGAGCCTTGAAGAGGGTGACTCGACCCGCGTAGGAATGTAGGACGTAGTTCCGCGTCGCTCGAAAGTCGGCCTTGCAGAGCTCGAGAAAACGCTGAGCTTGGAACGCTTGAATATCCGGGGGCACCAAGCCGGCGCTCTTCGCCTGCTGCAACACACGGGTCAACAGTTCGTGCTTTGGAAGCCGCGAAAGGGACTCCCAAGGGCCCAACGAAAGACCGAAGTAACGGACAACATCAACCAACAGCGTCGCTTCAAGATCTTGCTCCGCAAAGTGCTCATCAGGATTTGGAATCCGCGCATCCAGTAAGGCAACCAGGGCCACCCGCTGACCCTGCGCCAGAAGCTGCTGTGCCATCTCGAAGGCCACAAGGCCTCCCATTGACCATCCTCCCAGAAAGTACGGACCCTCGGCCTGCACGGTCTGCAGCGCTTCGAGGTAATAGGCAGCCATGTCTTCGATCCGCGCATGCGGGTCTTGTCCCTCTTCCAGCCCTCTGGCTTGGAGCCCATAGCAGGGTTGATCGCGGCCCAATGAGTCCGCCAGATGAATGTATGGAAAAACGTGTCCGCCCGCCGGATGTATCAAGAAGAGCGGCCGTTTGGCGCCACCAGGCTGAATCGCGACCAAACATGGGTGGGCTGCTGGATTGGCGTTGTGGCGGAGGACACCGGCGAGATGCTCAATGGTTGCGCCCTGAAAAACGGCCGCTAACGGCAGTCTCCTGCCGAGCTTGTTCTCGATCAGGGCGAACAAGCGCACCGCGGCCATTGAATGCCCTCCCAACTCGAAAAAATTGTCCGTCACTCCGATCGGTCTAACGCTCAGAACCTCCTCCCAGAGATGAGCGAGCTGGAGTTCCAGGGCGTCTCGGGGTGCGACGAATGTCCTTTCGAGTTCGCGTCGTGTTCGGTCGGGCGCCGGCAGTGCGCGGCGATCGACCTTGCCGGTGGGCGTCAACGGCAAGGCATCGAGCAGTACGAAGACCGCAGGCACCATGTGCTCGGGCAGCTTCTCCTTGAGAAAACTGCGCAGGTCATGAGCC
>DASVHW010000195.1 GCA_036382395.1 Candidatus Binatia bacterium
TTCGATCCGGCCAATCCATGCCGCATCCCCGGCCTCTTCGCGGCCAACGTCCTCACCGAGCCCATCGACATCGATGCCCCCGCCGATCTCGTCTGGCCGATCGTCGTCGGCTTCGATCGCTACCCGGACTGGAACCCGCTGAACCGCTTCTTCCGGCTGGACACGCGCGCCGAGGCGGGTCAGACCGTCACCTTTGGACCCCGCTGGGGACCGTACGACAGCGAACGGCTCGGCGAGGCCGGCTTCACGCAGCACGAAACGCTCACCATCTATGAGGACAACTGCTGCCTGGCCTATGGCGTCGTGTCTCCGTGGCTCAACGCGGAGCGCGTCCAATACCTCGCGCCCGTCACCACCAGCCGAACTCGCTACTACACCTACGAGCGCACGTCCGGCGTCCTCGCCCCTTTCGTTCGACGCGTCTATGGCCGTCGCATTGTTGTCGGCTTCACCGCCAATGGCCTTGCGCTCAAGCGGCGCGCTGAAGCCCGACATGTGCCAGCCATACAACCGTCTTCGTGAAGTGCGAGGCGGTGGCGGACTTTAGCTGCCTAGCTCGCTACGACGTCTGACGCTCTCTGCCGGGGGCTGCGCCTATTTGACGAAACGGTTTTCGGTAATCTGCAGGCTGGGAATGTCGCCGCGGTTTTCGACTTCTTCGAACGTCCGCTCGTAGCCGGTCGTCTTGATCTTCCACTGCCCGTTCACCTTCACGTAGTCATCGCGATAGTACGCGGCACCACGGACCGTGATGGCGGCCTGCAGGTCGATGAACACGTCCGCCAGCGCCCATACGCCCACCGCGGTGGTCGGGCTGGTGAGTTCAATCTCGGGATGGTGGCCATGGTGTGCGGACAGCACCGTGGGGCGGTTCATGGCATCGATGAGAAACTGCACAATCTGATCGCGGCCTTGGAAGGAGTACTTGCCGCTGCTGTAGGCCGCGTTGGCGTCTTCGGTGAAGCACTCCTTCATCTCGTCCCAGCGCTTGGTGTCCAGGCAGCGGAAATACTTGTACTTGAGCCTCTTGATCGCTTCGATCTCCTGCAGATCGTACATGTTCTCAACCTCCGTTCCCGTGAATTGCAGTCACTTGCGCAGCGGCAGTTCCGCATGGCGGGCCTGAATCATGCGGCGGAAGCCGTCGTGCCAGTCGACGGCGGTTCGCCCCACCAGCTGGTGCATGCGCGTCATGTCCATTGTGAGGCTGCCGATGGTTTTGTCGGTGTCGACAAACTTGGGCTCCAATCCGGTCAGGTCTGCCATGTAGCCACACCAGTCCTCGACACTCACCGGTTCGCTGCCGCCCCAGTTGGTGATGGTTGCAGGCACCGCGGCGACCGCCAGCAACTTGGGGATGTGGGCGATGTAATCATCTTCGTGGATCGGGTTGAACAGATTGGGTTTGTCCGGATGCACCGGAATGAGCGAGCCGCCCAGCATCCAATCCAGATGCATAGCAGGCCAGCCGCCATTGTTGCCGTACGGCACACTCAGACGGGCGATGGTCGTCGGGATATTCCACTGCCGTGCTCCGAAGCGAGCCATGACCTCGGCGGCGATCTTGCAAATACTGTAAGTGGGCAAGAGGGTCTTGTGGGTGTCGTCACCGAGCGGGTCGGTTTCCTTCAGCGGGTGGTGTCCTGCATATTGATACACGCCTCCCGATGAGCAGTGGAGCCAGGCCTTGGCCTTGCGGCAGTGGTACATGAGCCGCCCGGGACCCTCGGCATTGGCCGTCAGGTCGTAGTCGAAGTCGCTGGTTTTCACCACGGCGAAGTTCAGGACGTAGGTGAAATCATCGGGAACCTTGGCGAAGGAATCCTGGGCGAGATCTGCCTGAATGCACTTGACGCCGAGCGCTTCCAACCGGGCCCGGTCGCCCGCATCGCCAAAACGGGCGAGCCCATAGACCGCATTGTGCTTGGCCAGTTCCCGCGCCATCGGCAGCGCGACCTGACTTGCCGGACCGGTGATGAGAATCTTCTCGTTCTTGAGCACTCCTACCTCCACTGTGTTGTGGTGCGAGGCAACGACGTTACACGACCGGCAAGCATTGCGTCAATCGAGCAGTTGTCGCAGAGACCCTGGCGGCTTCCAGTTCAGCACCAGCAACCGGCTGCCATAGCTTCGGCTGAAGCGCAGCACGCTCACCGAACCGGTGTTGATCACCAGGCGGCGGAAGGCCGAAAGGTCCATGGACAGATAGTGAGCAATGAGGAGCTTGATCGGATCGCCGTGCGAGATGAGCAACACGGCGCCTTCGGCTTCGGCTCGCAGGCGTTCCGCCACCGCGATCACCCTTTCCTGGACACGTGGCGCGGGCTCGATGGCGTCGCAGCGGTACGTCGGGTCCTGAATGTACCGCTGCAGATCGGCATCACCCTGCAGCTCGTCCCATGTTTTGCCCTGCCAGCTCTCTTGCACCCAGACCTCGTCCAGCCCCGGTTCTGTACGGATCGTGAGGCCATGGAGTGGCGCGATGGATTCGGCAGTTTCCTGCGTGCGCCGTTGCGGGCTGGCGGCTACCGTGCGCAACGGAAACTCGCGCAGGGCCTGCGCCGCCGCATCAGCCTCGGCCCTGCCGCGGGCGTTCAATCCAACATCGATGCGCCCCATCAGCCGGCCTGTTTCGTTCCAGTCGGTGACGCCGTGTCGGACAAGGAAAAGATCTCGGTTGGAAGACACGGCGGCATCCTAGCGCCATGATCCTCGACCGTTCAACGGGCACGGGTTTCCGCGACCTGTTGAGACTGCTCAGGAAACGGTGGCGGCGGGCCTCCGCGCCCGCCGAACTGATCTCCGCGCAGGCACAGAGGCCTGCGCCCACCAAGCTTGGCTGTTGCGGGCTCTTCATGGTGCGAGGGTGAACCGTAGGTTCATGACTACTGGCGATAAATGCGAAGACGTGCTTCGAGAGCCTGCCCATGAACATGCGCCGTCCGTCGGCCAGGGCGTTGGCCCATAAGCGACAGAACCGAGATGGGACGATTCCTTACGCCGAAGGCGTTATCCATCATAGCCCAGGGTTGCGAAGCTACCCTGGGTCGATGGTCCGAACAGTTTTCAACCCTGAAAGGGTTGCGTCCGGCCGCCGCCTCGGTCTCACACGGACCTATAGGCGTCACGTTGTAGGCCTCTGGTTGAGCTAGCCTCCGGCGGAACGGTGTCCGCAAGTCGAGTCGAGCGCAACCCCTTCAGGCTAGCCGAGGAATCGGTTTCGCTGGCCAGGGTAGCCGCTGCCGCGGCAAGGGTCACTGACCCAACCCTGGGCTATGGTACGGAACACCTTCGGCGTACGGAATACAGCCCGCTTGCTCGTGGGATGCGTTGGGCATCGCCCCGGGCGGTGGTGTCGGGCGTGAGAACGGTTCATGGCCTCTCCAAGCCGGCGCCTTCGCCGGTTCGGGCTCTCAGGACGAGCGGTTGGGTGTGCAATGTCAAGGTGTTTTACCGCTCACCCTTCTGAGTAGGCCGCTCCTGAGCAGGCGCGCGATTCTCGCACCGTGCCGAAGGGTTCTCAGCGGCCGTATCGAAGGGTGCCCGCTGGTTACCGGACTTTTTGTGCAAAGCCACGAGATCCCAGAAGTCTTTCAGGAGCTGAAGCGCCGCCGCAGCCTGCGTGTCCGGAACACGAGCGCGGAGGCGGCGGTGACAGCGGCGACGGCGCCGAGAATGACGCTGAGGCGAGTGTACGGTTGACCGAGTTCCTTTCGAGTCGCAATCAGGAGAATGAGCGTGCGGACCCATTCGATCGCCCCGAAAAGGAGGCCGAGTTGAATGACGCGAGCGGCCCAGGCATGCCGGACGAACATCAGGCAGATCATCGCCAGCGACGCCAGCAGGAGCGGTACATTGCCACTGCGGAAAAAATGCGCGGCAAGCACCAGCGCGGATAGGCCGACCGGCAAGAGTTGAAAGAACGTCACCATCAGTGAGTGTTCACCTATTGCCTGCGCCCCTGGGCCTGTTCGCGGAGGACGAATTTAGTGACCTTTCCCGAGGCCGTCATGGGCAGCGCGTCGACCAGCTCAACGAACCTTGGAACCTTGTAGTTCGCCATGTGCTCGCGACACCATTTGACGATCGCCTCGGGCGTCGGCGTGGCGCCGGGCCGCGGCACGACGTAGGCCATACCGACTTCACCCATGCGCTGGTCGGGCACGCCGATGACCGCGACCTGGGCGATGGCGTCGTGCGTCAGCATGATGCCCTCGATCTCGGCCGGGTAGCAGTTGAACCCGCCCATGATGAACATGTCCTTGATGCGATCCGTAATGCGCAGGTAGCCGCGCTCGTCCATCACGCCGACGTCTCCGGTGTGCAACCAGCCGTCGGCGTCGATGGTCTCGGCAGTGGCGGCAGGATCATCGAAGTAGCCCTTCATGACGTTATAGCCGCGCACCACGACTTCCCCCGGCTGGCCGCGCGGCACCTCGGTGCCGGTCTTGTCGATGCAACGTGCCTCGACGCCGGGGATCACCCGCCCGGAGGTCGTGGCGATGGTCTCGGCATCGTCTTCGGCACGACACATGGTGACCACGCCGGAAGTCTCCGTCAGGCCGTAACCGGTGATGATCGTTTCGATCGCCAGTTCGCGGCGCATGCGGTGGATCAGTTCCACCGGAATCACGGCCGCACCGGTAACCACCAGGCGCAGACTCGAGAGGTCGTACTTGCCGCGATCTGGGTGGGCGAGAATCGATTGGTAGAGCGTCGGCGGTCCCGGCATCACCGAGATCCGCTCCTTGTCGATGCGTTGCAGGACCGCGTCCACATCGAATACCTGGTGTGGCAGGATGGTGCAGCCGCGCATGATGGCGGAGAGCCACCCGGCCTTGTATCCGAAACCGTGGAAGAACGGGTTCACGATCAAGTAGCGGTCGCCGGCACGCAGGCCCACGATGCCGGACCAGGCGTCGAAGGCGCGCAGGTTCTGTTCGTGCGTCGTCATCACGCCCTTCGGCTTCCCCGTCGTGCCCGAGGTGAACAGGATGTCGGCGAGGTC
>DASVHW010000196.1 GCA_036382395.1 Candidatus Binatia bacterium
CCTCTGTTGCCATTTCCGGCAACGGATGAGGGCTAGGGTGGAGGCCATTCTGAAGGCAGTTGGACTGCGTAAATTTACGCAGTCGATGAGTTAAACCCCGCAGTTCGCCACGCACGCATTACCAATTCTGAAATGACAGACTAAGGGTTCTCCCGGCACGGCTGTTGCTGCCGGTGGGAAATGAGGCGTTCCCGGGCAAATCCGGCAAAGGCTTTGCCTGACGTTCGCTCGGACAACCGCAGGAGGAGGAGCGAGAAATTATGACAGGGAAGAAGGGGAGCTAGCCACCATGACCAGAAGGACAAGGAGCGACCAATCATGACAGGAAAGAAAAAAAACCTCTTTATAGAAGCCTCGCTCATGGCGGCGCTTGCCTTGGTTGCCGGCGTGGTGCTGAGCGCGGGGATCGCCTCGGCGAAATACATGGCGGACGGCGCCGTGCAGAATGGCATAACCGGTGGCTGGGTCACGCCAAATGACATGGTCTGCATAGTCGGGGTGCACACTAACGGCACCCTGGACATTGCTTCCGGCGTAACAAACAGCAGAAATTGTATCTATTACACCACCGGTCTTACCGGAATGAACCCGGTTGATGTGACCACTTCTTCTATGTGTGGCACCGCGGGGACAGCAGCGTGTAATGTAGCGGCCAATTGCACGGGCACAAACGCTACCACGCTCGGTACCTTGACCTGGGTCGGAACGAGATATTTGCTGCTGGCCAGAACGCCCGCTTGGGTAAAAATGCCGATGGTGGGTGGACAGTCAATGATTACGTAATCGTACCACTGCGCCTTGTCTTGGAGGTACCGGGCTAGGCGATGCTCGGTTCCGCGAATCGAGTTCTCGATTTCCATCAGTCTCAGCGTCGATGGTATCAGGTCAAGCCTACCGTGCCCGCTCCCGCCATCAAGGATCGTGATGCTGCATGCCGCGAGCGATTTTGCTTTACCCGTGCCCTTCGCGAGTCCAGTAATCGTATTGACTGACCCCGGCCGCCGAGGAACAAAAATGTCGAGTAAGGTGCCCTTCTTCTTATCCTTCGTGTGAGCAAGATAAGCCTCGCCCTCCAGTAGGTACTGAGTTGCGTTGAACTGCGGATCGGTGTCCACGATCAAGACATTTTTCCCGTGGAACTGCGCCAGTCCATAGGCGATATTCACGGCGAGCGTTGTCTTGCCGACGCCGCCCTTCATATTGATGAATGATATCACCTGGCCCATGGGGGCGCCCTCTATCACGGAAGACGGCCCAGCCGCTAGCGGCGTTATGGTTGCTCGGGTGGTTTTCGAAAATGGTGGGACGGTTACCGCCCCGTATTCCGCTTCGGCTTCAGCCGCTCCCGGCGCCACGCCGCATCGCGCCGCTTCAGCTCGTCTTTGCTGACGCTGAGTATCTTTTTCATGGCTCCCGTGAAGCGATCCAACGCTTCCGAGCCTTCAATCATGTCGCGGGCTGGGGCTGGCTTGGGCATGCGAATAGAATACCACCTGAGCGAACTTCTCCGCAATCCGATAGTGGCGCACTTTCGTCGGTGCGTCCGCAGCTATCTATGATCGGCGGCGCCGCAGAACGGCGACACCACTCATACAGAGCAGCACGAACATGAGTATCAACATGGCCTTGCTCACCGCCGGCGCAGGGGCCTTGCAGTGAGGATCTTGGGCGCAGGCCGGGTCTACGCAGTCGGTGAGGGTGTTCCCGGTCCAAGCATCGTTGTTCACGCCGTCGGCACACTCTCCTGCTTCGGTTGTCGGACAAGCGGCAAAGGCGCCTACGCCGCACGTGCCGGTTGGACTGACCATGATTGCGGAACCGAGCGGCGGTGCACAAAAGCCGCCGGTGCAGTCCGTATTCGCTGTGCATGATTTCCAAGCCGGGTTCCCGCAAGTTTCCATGCAACAGGCCGACCAGGAAGGCCTCGCCGTTGTAAGAACCGCAAGAACCGCAGCCGCCACAACTATCATGTACCCCACCTTCATGCCCGTCTCCTTTTGCCTTGACGCAAGGACCCGTAGGCCCACCCCATCCCACAAGAGTAGCGGGCTGTCAAGGCAAGGATCGTTCGTACGGCAGCGAGGATTAGCCTAGTATGTTAGTGCCCTAAATAGGACAGTACCGGCCTGCGGGGGCGCCGCATGCAATCGAGCCGCGCCAGGTGCGACATGGCGCAGTGCCTCGGCCGGTCTCCACTTGCTTGCACGGGCTGCGCCAGTGAGGCATTGAAAGACGACCGACCAGCCGCCAATCCTTGCCGGCGGCGGCTCGACGCACGAGATTGATGTTCAAGCCGCCATCGTTCCCACCCTCAGCCGCTGAAATTCGGTCGCAGCCGGGCATGCTCGACGGGCATTTCGTTCTCCGCATTGGCGCGCTGGCTGCCGCAGGCGCGGGTGTCGTACTGTGGCCGCGGTCGCACGCGGGGTACGGCTTGGCGTTTTGGCTGTGGGCGGGGGGCATCGCTGCCTATGTTCTCAGTTTTCGGCGCGCCGACCGAGCCTTGGCGCCGCCACCGGCGATCGTTCAATTCGGCCTCATCGGTGTCCTTGCCCTTGCGGCCGCCCTGCGGCTTGTCGCGCTCCAAGATATCCCAGCCAACATCAGCATCGATGAAATCCTGCCCAGCCTCGAAGCCCTGCATATCGCGCGGGGCGGCGCGCCGAACGTGTTCTCCAGCGTCGGCTGGTTCAGCATGCCGAACCTGACCTTTTCGTTTGGCGCGCTGGTCATGAGGCTCGCGGGTCCCGATGCGTTTCTTGCGGCGCGGCTGTCCTCGGTGTTGATGGGGATCGGTGGCGTTGCCTCCGTGTTCTTGCTGGCGCGCCGGCTCTTCGGGGATCGCGTCGGGCTGATGGCGAGCTTTTTCATGGCTGTTTCGTTCTGGCACATCCACAACAGCCGGACCGGGTTTCCGTTTGTACAATCGTCGCTGTGGACGGCCCTGGCGCTCTACCTGCTGGTGCGTGCGCGGCAGGACCGGAGCCGCACCGTGCTGGCCCTTGCCGGCGTGATTCTAGGCTTGGCACTGCAATGTTATTTCCCCATACGCATCCTTCTCCTGCTGTGCCCGCTCTTCTGGCTTGCGGACTGGTTGCTGGATCCCGTCCCGCTACGGACGATGGCGGCCGACACGGCCACGTTTTGGGGGGCGACATTGCTCGTTTTGGCACCACTGCTTGTGTCCGTGCCCTGGGATGTGCTCGCCGGCCACTCGCAAGACGTGCTGCTCTCGCATCCGGGAAGGCTACAGCATTTTGAAGCCTTGTATCACGTCACGGGTCTGCCGGCGGTGTTGGGCCGCAACCTTCAGGAAGCGGCAGCGATGTTCACAGAATGGGCGGACGTCTGTGTGATGAATCGTTCTCCGGCCGGCTTGTTGGATACGGGGACGCTGATCGCCTTGGTCATCGGTGTCCTTGCTGCCGTGCTGCAGGGCGACACGCGTGCGCTCCTGCTCGTAGTGTGGGCGGCCCTCACCTTTGTGCTGGGCGTGGCGTTCAGCGATGCGCCGCGGGCATCCTACAGGCTTGCGCCGGCCATGCCGGCGCTGCTCACCCTTGCGGCGTTTGGCGTCGACCGCGCACTCCTCGCGGCGACGCCCCCGTGGCGCTGGTACCGCCTCAGCGTGCGGCCGGTGTTGATCGCCGGTATCGGGCTGTGGCTGCTGCTGCAGAACTACCACTTGTTCTTCATCGACTACGCCGAGGGAGACGGCCGGGAGAATGCCGATTCCGCTGCGCGAAGACTGGCCTTGTCGCACTGCGATGGGCGCATGTTCTGCTTCGTGGGGGATTGGCTCGCCATGAATGCGACCGTGTCTCAAGAGCCGCCTGCCTTGGACCTGTTTTGCCCCGAGCATCGGCCCGTAGATGCCAGCCAGATCCCTGGAGGGATAGAGACTACACGGCCCGCCACCTTCCTGATCCTCTTGGCGGACTCCCGTGTGACTGAGACTCTGCGCCGCTGCTACCCTTCCGCGCAGGTCACCACGCACCGGAGGCGCGATGGGCGCCCGCTGTTCACCAGTGTGGATGTCTCCATCGCCGACCTGGTCAGCGGCAGATCGTGTCCGGTCCAAACTCAGGCGCCGTGAGGAAAATCGGGTGACCTACTTGAGACGGGCGAGACGCCGGTACAGATCGACGTAGGCCTGGGCCGATCGGTCCCAGGAGAAGTTAGCGCGCATCGCATTCTGGATCAGTGTCTGCCACATCTGAGGGGTACCGTACGCGTGCAGTGCTCGCTCGATGCAGGCCATGAGGGCCTCACCAGTATAGTCGACGAACTTGAATCCCGTTCCTTCGCCGCTGTTCGGATCGAAGTCGGCGATGGTGTCCTCCAGACCGCCAGTGGAGCGGACGATCGGAATGGTGCCGTAGCGCAAGCTGTAGATCTGGTTGAGTCCGCATGGTTCGTAGTGCGACGGCATGAGAAACATGTCGCTGCCCGCTTCGATCTTGTGTGCCAAGGCGTTATCGAAGGCGATGCGAACGGCCAGCCGCTTCTTGTGCTGGCGCGACAGGCTGGTGAACAGTTCCTGATACGAGGAGTCGCCGCTGCCCAAGACGACGAGCTGGAGCCGCTTGTGCAGCAGTTGGGGCGCAACCTGGCTCAGCAGGTCGAAGCCCTTCTGCGCGGCGAGACGCGACACGATGCCGATCAGCGGCTCCTCGGCGTGAAGCGGCAGGCCGACGGCGGCCTGCAAATCAGCCTTGCACGCGGCCTTGCCCGCCAGGTTGGCCCGGGAGTAGTGCGCTACGCTGAAGCGGTCGCACTCCGGGCTCCACTGCCCATAGTCCACGCCATTGAGAATCCCGCTCAGCGCGCTGCGGCGCGCCACCAATACGCCCTCCAGACCGCAACCGAACTCGGGAGTCTGGATCTCTCGAGCGTAGGTCGGACTGACCGTCGTGATGGCGTCGGCGTACACGATGCCGCCCTTCAGGTAGTTGATCTTGCCGTAGAACTCGAGCCCGTCCGGTGTGAAGTACCGCCAGTCGAGGTTCAGCAGGTGCCAGTCGAAGTGCCAGAACAGCCCTTGATAGCCGAGGTTGTGAATGGTCAGCACGGTACGGACGTTTTCCAAGCCCGGGTAACGGGTGGGGTCCGTGCGCAGAAACACGGGGGTGAGTGCCGTCTGCCAGTCGTGGCAGTGCAGGACATCAACCGTCCCGAGATGGGGCAGTAGCGCCGCGATGGCGCGGCCGAAAAACGCGAAACGCTCCGCGTTGTCCAGATAGTCGCCATCGGGCGTGCCGTAGAGCCCGGCGCGCGCAAAGTACTGGTCCGCTTCGACCAGATACACGGGGACGCCGTCCTCCATCTCCGATTCCAGCACCTGGGCCGTGACGGTCTGGTCTGAGACCGGCACCTGCAGCTGACATTCCTTCGGCCGAAGGGAGCAGCGTTCCCGGGAAATAGAACGGTAGGCCGGAACGACGACGACGACGTCCACGCCGAGCCGTTTCAGCGCTCGCGGGAGCGCACCGACGACATCCGCCAAGCCGCCGGTCTTGGCGAAAGGAACAGCTTCGGAAGCGGCCATTACTACCCGCATGCTCTGTCGTCCTTCTGTCGCCCCGGCGAGGGGCGGGCCTAATCGCCAGCTTCACGCAGGTGGCGCGCTGCATCCTCCGGGGGTACGGGGTTGATGTAGAATCCGGTGCCCCACTCGAAACCTGCGACCTTGGTCAGTTTCGGCATGATCTCCACGTGCCAGTGGTAGTAGCCGTCCTCTGGCTCGCGTGCGGGTGAGGAATGGATGACGTAGTTGTACGGCGGGGCATCGAGCGCTTTGTTCAAACGCCGTAGCGCGTCGCGCAGGGAGCGCGCGAGATTGCCATACTCGTGCTTGGTGATGCGCTCGAAGGCCTCGCTGTGGATCTTCGGTAGTATCCAGGTCTCGAACGGGAAACGCGGGGCGAAAGGACATACGGTCACGAACTCGTCGTTCTCTGCCACCAGCCGCACCTGATCCTCCCGCTCCTGGCGGATGAGATCGCAGAACACGCACCGCTCTTTGTGCCGATAGTACTCGCGCGCGCCGTTCAATTCCTCGGCGACATTCAGGGGAATGATCGGCAATGCGATCAGCTGCGAATGGGTGTGCTCGAGACTGGCGCCCGCTTCAGCGCCGTGATTCTTGAAGATCAGGATGTAGCGGAAGCGCCGATCCCTCTTCAGGTCGTGGACACGATCGTGATAGGCCCACAGCACGTCCTCGATTTGCTCTTCGCTGAGCTCGGCGAGATCCACCGTGTGATCGGGGCTTTCGATGATGACTTCGTGGGCGCCGACGCCGTTCATCATGTCGAAGATACCTTCGCCTCTGCGGCCCAGTTCACCCTCGATGCGCAGGGCAGGAAACTTGTTTGGTACTACCCGGACGCTCCAATCGCGGGAATCCTGAGCGCCGCCCTTGGTGCGATACGCAAGCACCTCGGACGGCGTTTCATGCTCATGGCCGACACAGAAGGCGCACTCGGTTCTCTTCCGTCCCTCGCGGGCGTGGGAGAAATCCGACGGGCGGCGTGCCCGTTCTGTGGCAATGATCACCCAGCGTCCCATGATCGGGTCTTTCCGGAGTTCTGGCATTGCCCGAAACCTTCGATCGATTTATCTCTTATCCGCAGTGGCCAAGCAAACTGTTTTTCCCGTAGGATCATTGGCGTCCTGCGAGGTGACAGTTCGGCGTGAACCGCCCGGCGTGCTGGTGAAAAGAGCAGATGATGCGGCCAAGATGCGCTCGCCCACGAGGGAAGAGGGCCGTCTTCAGGACGCCGCCGCGCGTAACTGTTGCGATTGATCGCGTGGCTCGAGGGCGTGCTCCAGAACCTCGTCGATGGTGTCGACGAAGATGAAGTGCATTTCGGCGCGCACGGTCTCCGGCAGGTCTTCAAGGTCCTTTTCGTTCCGTCTGGGCAAGATGATCGTGTTGATGCCGGCGCGCCGGGCGCCCAGCACTTTCTCCTTGATGCCGCCGACGGCGAGCACCTTACCGCGCAAGGTGATCTCGCCTGTCATGGCGACATCATGGCGCACGACACGGCCGGTGAGCAGTGAGGCCAGTGATGTGGCAATCGTCACCCCACCGGACGGACCGTCCTTGGGCACCGCTCCCGCCGGGACATGGATGTGCAGATCCAGATTCTCGAAAAAATCCGGTGCGATTCCCAGGCGTTCGGCGCGCGAGCGCACGTAGCTCAAGGCCGCTTGCGCGGACTCTTTCATCACCTCGCCGAGGTGGCCGGTGAGCAGCAGTCCTTTCTTGCCGCCCATCTTGGTGGATTCGATGAACATGATGTCCCCACCCATTGGGGTCCATGCCAACCCGACCGCCACCCCAGGGTCCTGCGTGCGCTCGGCGACTTCGGAAAAGAAGCGTTCCGGCCCCAGGAACTCGTGCACCTTGACCGGATCAACGGTGACCGGATCGGTCTTGCCTTCGGTGATGCGGCGGGCAACTTTGCGGCACAGGCTGCCGATCTCGCGCTCGAGATTGCGCAGTCCAGCCTCGCGCGTGTAGTGCCGAATCACATGGCTCAAGCCTTCGGTGGTGAAGGCGATCTGGCTTTCCTGCAGCCCATTTTCCCGGTGCTGCTTCGGAATCAGATGCCGGCGTGCGATCTCGAGCTTCTCTTCTTCGGTGTATCCCGCCATTTCGATCACCTCCATGCGGTCACACAGGGCCGGAGGAATGGGATCGAGCAGGTTGGCCGTGGTCACAAACATCACCTTCGAGAGATCGAACGGAACATCGAGGTAATGATCGAGGAAGGTGTTGTTCTGTTCCGGATCGAGCACTTCGAGCAACGCCGACGCGGGATCGCCGCGGAAATCGGCCCCCAATTTGTCGATCTCATCGAGCATGAACAGCGGGTTGTTGGAGCCGGCGTTACGGATATTCTGGACGATCCGCCCTGGCAGAGAGCCGATGTAAGTGCGCCGATGGCCGCGGATCTCCGCTTCGTCGCGGATGCCGCCGAGTGACAGGCGCACGAATTTCCGCCCCATCGCCCGCGCGATGGAACGCCCGAGCGAAGTTTTTCCGGTGCCGGGCGGTCCGACGAAGCAGAGGATGGGACTCTTCGGATCTTTCTTGAGCTGGCGCACCGCGAGGTACTCGAGAATGCGCTCCTTGATCTTGTCGAGATCGTAATGGTCCTCGTCGAGAACCTGACGCGCGTGCACCGTATCGAGATTGTCGTCGGTCGAGATGGCCCAGGGCAAACTGACCAGCCACTCGAGATAGGTACGCACCACGGTGTGTTCCGCCGACTCCGGCGGGATCATGCGCAGCCGGTCCAACTCGGCTTCTGCTGCCTTGCGCGCCTCTGCGGGGAGCTGCGCCGCTTCCATCTTCTTGCGCAGCTCCTCGATGTCGCCCGAGCGGCCGTCGGCCTCGCCCAGCTCCTTTTGGATGGCGCGCATCTGCTGCCGCAGGTAAAACTCCTTCTGGTTCTTGGTGAGCTCGGACTGGACCTGCGATTGGATCTTGTGCCCCAGTTCGACCAGCTCGATTTCGCGGTTGAGGATGGCGGAAAGCTTCTCGATCCGCGTGCGCACCTCGAGGGTGCTGAGCAGGTCCTGTTTCTCCTCCAGCGAAATGTTCAAATTCGATGCGATGAGATCGGTGACCTTACCCGGATCTTTGATGTTCATCACCACGACCTGCAGCTCGTCGGGCAGGTAAGGGATCATGGAGACGAACTTGGCAAACTGGTTGACCATGTGCGCCTGCATGGCGTCGAGGTCCTTGGACGGTTCGTAGGCATCGGAGAGCAGGCGGACGCGCGCCCGGAAGAACGGGGCGTGCTGGACATATTCAGCCATTTCCACGCGGCGCAAGCCTTGGATCAGAATGCGCACGCTGTTGTCCGGATACTTCAGCATTTTGAGGATGCGTCCGGCCGTTCCCCGGGGGTAGAGGGTGCTCACCTCTGGCTCTTCCTCTTCCGGGTTCTTTTGCGCCACCACGCCGAGCATGCGGTCCCCGGCGAGTGCCTCTTCGACCACCTTGAGCGACGCCCCGCGGGAAATGAGCAAAGGAACGATCGCGGACGGAAAGATCACCACCCCGCGCAAGGGGAGAATCGCCAGCTCCGTTGGCACATCGATGTCGCTCAGGTCTTCTTCGAAAGCGAGGAAGCGCTGCTCCTTGCCTTCGTGCTCCTTTTCCGACGTGCTCATGATTTCGCTCCCCGAGGGACGGGCAGTGCAGGATCCCGCTTCCAAGCGGCGGAGTGCTGCCCTGGCCGGTTCCGTTGGATCCGTCCCGTTCTCTTATCTTGGAGGGACAACATCGTTCTCCAATCTAATACACGACCCCGCCTGCCTCAAGGGGAGTGGCGCAACGGATGTGTAAACCACAGATCCGTGTTCCTTCTTTTCGCGCCGGTGTTCTGTTATCAGTGTTCTCGGTTACACCAGGAACCGGGACACTCTCAATGCTGTATGTGATCAAGTGGCTGTACCTTATTGCCCTCATCCTCTGGGTGGGTGAGGTGGTGTTCTTTTCGTTTGTCGCTGCGCCCAGCCTCTTTCGGATCTTTCCACCCGCCGAGGCTGGCCGAGCCGTTGGAGCAATCTTCCCGACCTACTATCGGATCGGATATGCGTGCGGCGGCGTTCTCCTGGTCGGTTCGCTGGTGTTCATTCGTGGTGGCGCGTTGGGAGCCTGGTGGACCGTGAACAGTCTCCTGTCGGCCGTCATGCTCGCGGCGACATTGTATGCCGGTACGGTGATTCTGCCGCGGGCAACGGTGCTGCGGCCGCAGATCCACGGGGCCGAGGCGCCACAGGACGTCAAAGACGAGTTTCAACGCCTGCACGGATTGGCCGTGACCCTGAACGGTGCGGTCTTGATGTGCGGTCTCGCTGTCAGCGCCATCACGGCGGCCAGCCTGCGGCCGTAAATGCCCGCACGCGTGATCTCCGAGAACATGCAGGGATGATCCGTCCTGTTCCAACCCGCCCCTGGCGTGGGCGTTCCCTCTTGTTTGATCTGTTTGGGACGCTGGTGCACTTCCGTCCCCGTGTGCCTGCGGTTGAAGCGGCGGGAGCACCGTGGCGCTCGGCGATGCATTGGTTGCAAGAGGCGGCGGCCAGCGAACTACCGCACGTCCGTTTCGATGACCTGCTGACTGCCTTGATGAACGTCACCCAAGATGTGGTCCGGCAGCGTCCACCCGAGTATCGTGAAGTACCGTCGTGCGAACGCTTCCGCCGGGCGTTGCTACAGCTCGACGTCGACGCGCGCGAAGCCCCAGCGCTTGCCGAGCGCCTGTCGCTGGTGCACATGTCCCACCTGGCTTCGATGACCGTCTTGCCGCCGGCGCATCCGCGCGTGCTGCAGGAGCTTGCTGCGCGCTATCGCTTGGGGGTGGTCTCGAACTTCGACCATGCCCTCACGGCGCGGCGCATCCTTGACGATCACGGTCTGACCGGCTTCTTCGAAGCCATCGTCATCTCCGAGGACTTCGGCCAACGCAAACCACACCCCGCAATTTTCGAGGCGGCGCTGCGGACGCTCGAGGTGGCAGCCGAAGACGCCCTGTTCATCGGCGACAGCCTCAGTGATGACGTGACCGGAGCCCGGAATGCGGGTCTGGCGGTAGCTTGGATCAACGCCAAGCATGATCCGCTACCTCCCAACGCGCACGCGCCGGACTATGTCATCGCTGCACTCAGCGATCTGCTGGCGCTCCTGGAGTGAGGCTCACGACGAGTGCTTCTTTCGGTGCTTCTTTGCCGGTGGCGCTGGGGTCTGGGTTGCCGATCCCGGCGTCGTTGAGCCCACTGTGGCCGCGGTTGCCGTGCTTTGCGGCTGCGGCGTCCGCGCTGGCGCTGTTGCGGTTGCCGGCGCAGGTGTGCGCCGTGCAGTTGGGGTAAGCGGCACGGCAGCAGTTGCGGCCGGTTGAGTTGCCGACTCAGCCGGCGTGCCTTCCTCGCCTGCCGGCGGTGCTTGCCCCGTAACTGCCTCCCGATCCCCTGCTGCTGGCGGCAGCGCTGCGGGCGGAGCCAGCGCACCGGGGATTCCCGGAGCCGCTCCAGGTGCTGAAACAATCGGTGCGGGTGCAACCGGGACGGCTGCCGGCGGCAGGGGAGGACGCACCGGGTTGTCTGGCGATCCACTAGGCCCAGACGCGAGACATGGCGTGTTTCCGACCAACGCTTGTATGGAGATGTTTTGGTCGTAAATCCGGCCGCCAGTCGGGGCAGCAAAGATCAGGTTCCCAATGCTGAGGGAGCAACAGGGGGAGGAGGGGGCGCTCGCGCGGTTGAACTTGCAAGAGAACAACTCGTCGTCAGCAATGGGGCTGGTGTCGGATACGGACAGGAAGAGCACCCGCATCGTCGAGTTGTCCGAAAAGAGTTTCGTCTGCACGTTCTTACCCGTTGAGGGGTTCGAGGCGCAGCTGGCGGCGTCGCCTCCCTGGCGTTCGACTGTCATGCAACTCGGATCCCAACTCAGATCCATCTGCAAGCCTCCCACCTGGCCGTTACTGCCGGTCATCAGGAAGATCACATCCGTCGATGCTGGTGCCGGGTTGGACGCTGCAAGTCCGCGCTCTCCCCAGAGACACAGAACGGCAACAGCCAGAGCGCCGAAGGTTCGCTGCCCTGCCGAATGTGCCATCATATCTGACTCCTCTCCTTGAGAATCATCCGCAACAGCCCCTCACCATAGCACGTCACGACACACGCTGTGAATCGCAGTAGTCAAAGAGGCGGCATCCTGGCATGGTGGGCCTGAAGGAGGAACCCCATGCACTTTGGCCTGACGAT
>DASVHW010000197.1 GCA_036382395.1 Candidatus Binatia bacterium
CGCCCGAGATCGATCAACAGGTGGCCAACGCGCGCGCCAACTACGATATCCAGGCGCTGACCAGTCAGCGCAACCAGGAGCTGGTGACGCGGGCGCTGATCGCGCGACAGGTTGCCGACGAATCGCGCGCCACCATGCTGCAGGCGCAGGCCGCCCTCGAACAGCTGCAAGCGCTGCAGCGCTACAAGGTGATCCGCGCGCCCCTCGACGGCGTGGTGAGCGCGCGCTACGTCGATCCAGGCGCGCTCATCCCACAAGCCACGACGCCGACCAGTGCCAGCCCCATCGTCGCGCTCGCGACCCTGAGTCCCGTACGGGTGTACGCTGACGTCCCGCAGAGTGCCGCGCCGCTCATCCAAAACGGCGCCCCGGTAACGATCACCGTCACCGGGTACCCGGGTCGTGAGTTCCAGGGCAGCGTGACGCGGCATCCAGATGTGTTGCGGCCGGCAACGCGTACCATGCTGGTGGAGATCGATGTCCCCAACGAGGACCTCTCCCTGCTGCCCGGCATGTACGCCAAAGTGACCTTCAACGTTGCGGTCCCAAGTGGCCCACCACTGGTGCCGGACGACGCTCTCATCTTTCAGGGCGGCAATGTCTACGTACCCGTCGTGCGCGACAACCGGCTGCACCTGGCGCAGGTCACACTCGGTTATGATGACGGACGGTTGGTCGAGGTCCAAGGCGTTGGCCTCGATGACGTGGTGGCGGTCAACTTGGGCCAGTCGGCGCACGAAGGAGAAGCGGTTCAACCCGTGCCCCTGGCGCAACCGTAGTCGACGCGCCGGTCAGTTTCCCCGCTGCTCTTGCGGTGCTTGCGTTACCATCACAGCTCGAACTCCTGATGAAGGGCAGGCATTTCCACTCGAGTGTTCGACAAGTGCCCCGCGAACTGACGCATGGTCTCGCGCTCGCCGTGCACCAGAAAGGTGCGCCCCGGATTACCGATCTGCTGGTGCCAGCTGAGCAACTCCGCCTGGTCGGCGTGGGCGGAAAATCCGTTGATCGTGTGAATGCTGGCGCGCACCGGAATGTCTTCGCCGAAGAGGCGGACCTGCTTGGCGCCGTCGATGATCAGGCGGGCCAGGGTGCCGTTGGCCGCGTAGCCGACGAACACAATGCTGGAGTCTGCGCGCCAGAGATTGTGCTTGAGATGGTGCCGCACGCGTCCGCCGGTGCACATGCCGGAACCCGCCATGATGACGGCACCGCCGTTGATGCGGTTGAGCGCCATCGACTCTTGCGTTTCGCGCGTGAAGTGCAGTCCCGGAAGGCTCAGAGGATCCCGCCCGGCGCGGAAGAGCGCCGTGGTCTCCGCGTCATAGCACTCCGGGTGGCGCTCGAAGATCGCGGTGGCGGAGATGGCCATGGGCGAGTCGAGGAACACCTGCAGCGCGCGCGGTAGCCGGTCGGCCTGCACACCCTGGCGCAAAAAGTAGAGGATCTCCTGGGCGCGTTCCAACGCGAACGTCGGGATGATGACGTTGCCGCCGCGCTTGAAGGTGTCGGTGATGGCCGCGTAGAGCTCTTCGACCGACTGCGGGATCGGCCGGTGCAGCCGGTCCCCGTAGGTGGTCTCCATGACCACGGCGTCAGCGTGGGGTGGTGGAGCCGGATCCCGCAACAGTGGCCGGCCGGCGTTGCCCAGGTCGCCGGAGAACAGCACCGTCTGCCGGTGCCCGGCTTCCTCCAACTCCAGGTAGACGCAGGCCGAGCCGAGGATGTGGCCAGCATCAAGAAAGGTCGCGCGCACGCCGAGCGCGAGTTCCACGGGCTGACCGTAGGCCGCCGTGCGTCCGAAATGGTCGAGGCAGTTCAGCGCCTCCAATTCCGTGTACAGGGGCGTAGCGCTCGCGGCACGGTTGCCCTGCCGGTCGGCCTGGCGTGTGGCATTGCGCGCCTCTTCCTCCTGCAGGTGGCCGGCGTCCAACATCACCAGCCGGGCCAGCTCGCGTGAGGCGGCAGTAGTGACGATTTCGCCGTGGAAGCCGCGCTTCGCCAGCAGGGGCAGGCGGCCGCAGTGGTCGAGGTGGGCATGGCTGAGCAGCACGTAGTCGATGCTGGCGGGATCGAAGCCGAAGGGCTCCGCGTTCTCTTCGGCGAGATCACGTCCGCCCTGGAAGAGGCCGCAGTCGATCAAGATCCGTTTCCCCGCGCACTCGATCAGGTGGCAGGAGCCGGTGACGTCGCAGTCCGCGCCGTGGAATGAGAGTTTCAAGATACCCTCCTCGGTTGTCTGTTGGCGTCAGGTGGACTTTGCATCCCGTGCCCGAACTCAGGTCGACGCGAGCAACGGCTCGCCGTTGACCTCGTGCCAGTGCAGGATGCCGTCCCAGATCTCCTGCGCGGTTTCCGCGAACCAGAACAGCTCGCGGTCCTCCAGGTCGATCACACCCTCCTCGACCAGAAAATCGACATTGAACGCCTGGCGCCAATAGGTCTCACCCACGAGCACGATCGGCACCGGCTTGATCTCGCGCGTCTGCACCAGGGTCAACGTCTCGAACAACTCATCGAACGTACCGTAGCCGCCGGGAAAGGCCACCAGCGCTTTGGCCCGCAGGAGAAAGTGCAGCTTACGCAGGGCGAAGTAGTGGAAGCGAAAGCACAGGTCCGGGGTGATGTACGGGTTCGGGTACTGCTCGTGGGGCAGGTTGATGTTCAGGCCGATAGACTTGGCCCCGACGTCATAGGCGCCGCGGTTAGCCGCCTCCATCATGCCGGGGCCGCCGCCGGTCATGACCACCACGCGACAATCGTGCGGCCCCTGCCCGGCGTTACCCACCAAGCGACCGAACTCGCGGGCGACGTCGTAATAGCGGCTCTTGGCCTCGATGCGCTCGGCCACCGCCAGCCGCTGCGGCCACTCCGGGTTGCCGGGGTCTCCCGCCACGGCAGCTTGCAGCCGCTCGACATTCCGCCGCGCGGCGGCCGGCTCCGGAATGCGCGTGCTGCCGAAAACGACGATGGTGTGGTCGATCCCGTGCTGCTCGAGCAGGAGTTCCGCCTTGAAGTAATCCACCTGCAGGCGTACGCCGCGCGTCTCGTCACGGTTCAGAAAATCGACGTCCTCGTTGGCCTCGCGATAGCTGGGATTGGCGAGAATCGCCGCGACGCGCCGCGGCGCGTCCGGATCCTCCTCGGCCGGCTTGGGCCGATGCGACGGCAGCGGTTCACGCCGCCGGTGCGGGTGTGCGGGCGGAGTGATGCGCACGCCTTTGACCGGTGTGGAGGAGTTTTTCACTGCTCGCGCCCGCCCCGACTCGGTCCGGACAGGCGCACCTTCGAAACACCGGGGGATTCAGCATGTGTCATCGGTTCGAGAGCTGTATCACGAATCGGACGCCGTGTTGACTCCTGCGCTCATGCGGGCTTGCCCCAACGCCAGTCGCGAATTTCCGGCATGTCCTCGCCGTGCTCGTAGATGTACTCCTTGTGTTCGATGAGCTTGTCGCGAAGTTCCTGCTTCACGTACGCAGCTTTGCTGTTGAGCTGCGGCAGGCGATCGACCACGTCCCCAACCAGGTGGAAGCGATCAAGGTCGTTCAACACCGCCATGTCAAACGGCGTCGTGATCGTCCCTTCTTCCTTGTACCCGCGCACGTGCAGGTTGTCGTGGTTCGTGCGACGATAGGTCAGCCGATGAATCAACCATGGATAGCCGTGGTACGCGAAGATGATCGGCTTGTTCTTGGTGAAGAGCAGGTCGAAGTCCTGATCGTTCAGGCCGTGCGGATGCTCACTCGGGGGCTGGAGCTTCATGAGATCGACCACGTTGACCACCCGGATCTTGAGCTCGGTAAAGTGCCGGCGCAGGATCTGCACCGCGGCCAGTGTTTCCAGCGTCGGCACGTCGCCGGCGCAGGCCATCACCAGGTCCGGCTCTGCGCCCCGGTCGCTGCTGGCCCACTCCCAGATGCCGATGCCGGCGGTGCAGTGCTTGATCGCCTGGTCCATGTTGAGCCACTGCGGCGCGGGATGCTTGCCGGCCACGATGACGTTGACGTAGTGGCGGCTCCGCAGGCAGTGATCGGCTACCGACAGCAGACAGTTGGCATCGGGCGGGAGGTAGACGCGGATGACCTCGGCCTTCTTGTTCACGACGAGGTCGATGAAGCCCGGGTCCTGGTGCGTGAAGCCGTTGTTATCCTGCCGCCAGACGTGCGAGGCGAGCAAGATGTTGAGTGACGCGATCGGCCGCCGCCAGGAAATGTGGCGGGTGACTTTGAGCCACTTGGCGTGCTGGTTGAACATCGAGTCGATGATGTGGATGAAGGCCTCGTAGGAGTTGAACAGGCCGTGGCGGCCGGTCAGCAGGTAGCCCTCCAGCCAGCCCTCGCACTGGTGCTCGCTCAGCACCTCGATCACTCGCCCCTCTGGGGCGAGATGGTCGTCGCTCTCGATGATCGTGGCCTCCCACTGCTTGTCGGTCGCCTCGAACACTGCAGTGAGACGATTCGAGGCGGTCTCGTCTGGTCCGAAGATGCGGAAATTGTGCGGGTTGAACTTGATTACGTCGCGCAGGAACGTGCCCAGCACGCGAGTGTCCTCGGCATCCACTGACCCGGGTGCCGGCACCTCCACGGCGTAGTCCAGGAAGCCGGGCAACTTGAGGTCGCGGAGAAGGATGCCGCCGTTGGCGTGCGGGTTGGCGCCCATGCGCCGCTCGCCCGTCGGAGCCAGTTCCGCCAGCTCGGGGCGCAGCCGACCGGCTTGGTCGAAAAGCTCCTCGGGTTTGTAGCTTCGCATCCAGCTGTCGAGAAGCTTCAGGTGTTCGGGATTATGGGCGGGATCGGAGAGCGGCACCTGGTGGGCTCGATACGTCCCCTCGATCTGCTGGCCGTCGACGACCTTTGGCCCCGTCCAGCCCTTGGGCGTCTTCAGGATGATCATGGGCCAGCGCGGTCGCTGCGCCAAGCCGGTGGTGCGCGCCTCGGTCTGGATGCGTTTGATCTCGGCGATGGCCATGTCGAGCGTTTCCGCCATGAGCTGGTGCATCTGCCGTGGCTCGCTGCCCTCGACAACGTGCGGCGTGTAGCCGTAGCCGTGGAAGAGCTGCTGCAATTCCTCTTCGCTGATGCGGGCGAGCACGGTCGGGTTGGCGATCTTGTAGCCGTTCAGGTGCAAGATCGGCAGAACGGCCCCGTCGCGTGCCGGGTTCAGGAACTTGTTTCCGTGCCAGCCAGTGGCCAACGGCCCGGTCTCGGCCTCGCCGTCGCCCACCACGCAGGCGACGATCAGCTCCGGGTTGTCGAAGGCGGCGCCAAAGGCGTGGCTCAAGCTGTAACCGAGCTCGCCGCCCTCGTGGATCGAGCCCGGGGTTTCGGGGGAGACATGGCTCGGGACGCCGCCCGGGAAGGAGAACTGTTTGAACAGCCGCTTCATCCCGTCCTCGTCTTGCGAGACATCCGGGTACAGCTCGCTGTATGTGCCCTCCAGGTAGGTGTTGGCCACCAGGGCGGGTCCGCCGTGCCCGGGACCAGAGATGTAGATCATGTTGAGGTCATGCTCCTTGATGACCCGGTTCAGGTGGACGTAGATGAAGTTCTGCCCTGGCGTCGTGCCCCAGTGCCCGAGAAGCCTCGGCTTCACCTGCTGCAGGGTAAGAGGCTTCTTCAGCAGCGGGTTGTCATACAGGTAGATCTGGCCGACCGACAGGAAATTGGCCGCCCGCCAGTAGGCATCCATTTTTCGAAGAAGTTCACCTGACAATGGCATCGTCATCGCGTCACCTTCCGTGGCTCCGTGTAGAGGAGTCAGGTCCGGACCATCCGCTAGGGGCTAGCGGCCGGTCCGTTTACGCATACCATCATCGGCGTACTCGTGCCGCCGAAAGCGGTCGTGACGACGAGCGGGACTGGCTGAATGCAGGTAAACGGCCACCGCACGACGAGCATGGTAGGCGTCACCGCTTCCACCGGCGCGGCTACCCCATCGATCTGCACGCAGTTGCCGCGTAGCGGCACGCAGCGGTTGCGCCCGCGCACGTCGGTGCACTTGTCCTCGGCAAACAGTCCGTCGATCACGTTAAATCCGCTGCCGAAGATGCGCACCAGCCCGCCGCGCCTTCCCGTCGTTGGCTCCGTGCTGGAAACCACGGGCGGTTGCTGCGAGCGGTGCGCCTGTGTCGGAGCGACCGTCGTGTGGACGGCGTGGTCTCCAACGTCGTACGCGATAATCGCGCCGTCATCACAGGTCGTACCATGCCCGCAGTGCTCCCACTGATTATTGGCGGCGCTCACATCGAGGCCGGTCGAGTTGCGCAGGTTGCTGCCTCCCGCCGGCAGGTTGTTTTGCGCAAAGGCGTTGTTGCCCGGGCTGCCGAGTGCTCCACCACCGAAATCGGCGCTCGACAGGTTCGCCAC
>DASVHW010000198.1 GCA_036382395.1 Candidatus Binatia bacterium
GCGGTACGCACCGCGGTAGAAGACGCGGAACATGTGCGCAAACACCAGGAAGACCATCGCGTGCGCGGACCAGCGATGCAGGTTGCGGAGAAACACGCCGGAGGAGACGACGAACTGGAGGTCTTTCATGTCGGCGTACGCCTGCGGGACCGACGGGTGGTAATAGAGCATCAGCAGGATGCCGGTGATGAACAGGATCGCGAAGCAGCCGAAGGTCAGCGTACCCAGGTACCAGGTGACACCGAGGTCGAGCGAGCGGCGCCGCGTCTTGGCCGAGAACAGATGCAGAAAGATGTTCTGCTGGATGGCGAGCACGTTGTGCAGCCGGCTGGCGCCCTGTCCGCCGCGAAACACCGAGCGCCAAACGCGGGTTCCGCGCAGCGTGTCGATGTAGTGGTCGAGCGTCTTCGCCATCGCTACACCTTCACCATCTGCCGCGAGCTCAGTTCCGCGGCCCGGTCCACCATCAGGTCACCGTCGTCGCTGAGCCACATGCGCAGCCAGGGTAGCGGTTTGGGCGCGGGTCCGGCAATCTTGGTTCCGTCGCGTCCGAACTTGCTGCCATGGCACGGGCAGGCGATGATGCCCAGTTCCGGCTTCCATGCGGTCAGGCAGCCCAAGTGGGTGCAGGTGGCCTGGAGCGCATAGAAGCCTTGCGGGCCGTTGACGACAAAAATGCCGGTTTCCGGATCGAGCGTGACCGATTCCGCCGGATATCGGTCAGGCTTGCCGGCGTTGACGATGGGGGAAGGCTCGTAGAGAACGTTAGGCGAGAGAAACTGGTAGGCAAACACGCTGGTCCCGGCGGCGGCGACCGCCACCGAACCGAGGCCGACGCGCACGAAGAACTGGCGCCGGGTGACGCCATCCTTGGTTTCGTTTGTCTCGTTATTTTCGTCGTTCATACGATGAATCTCACTTCGCTTCTGCCCAGGCGGCGGGCTGCCTCACGTCCATCGTCTGGATGGGAATCAATCCGCTCGGCTCGGCGGAGGCGAGCCGGTACGCTTCCATCGTGATCGTGTTCGCTGGGCAGCGGAGGGCGCACAGGCCGCAGCGGATGCAGCGGGTTTCGTCCTTGATCATGGCGGCGCCGCTGATCACGCCGAGTTCCTCGGCCTTCACATCGTCCAACTCGACGGCGAACAACTGCGCGTTGTCCCGGATCGTCTCCAGCACACCGGGCTCGAAGCCGACGCGGTCTAGCGACACCAGGCTGAGGCAATCTTCGGGACAAACATCCACGCAGCCGCCGCAGAGCACGCACTCGGTGCCGTCCTCGGGATTCCCCTCGAATACCGTGTTGATGTAGCAGCGGAGGCAACGGCGCGCTTCGGCCATGGCGGATTCTTCGTCGTAGCCAATCTCTACTTCGGTGACGCCGGTGCGCCGCTCCAGCGGCAGCATGGGCACGGGCTGCCGCGGTATGTCCATGAACTCGGCGAACATGTGGTGGCGGTTGAGGACCTCGACCTCGACCAGCGGCTCGGGATGGCGGCGGCCACGCAGAAGCTCGTCAATCCCGATGGCCGCGCGCTTGCCGTCGGCGACGCTATCAATGATCAGGCGTGGGCCGAAAACACAATCGCCACCCGCGAAGATACCCGAAGCGCTGGTCATGAGCGTGTCGCGGTTGACCGCAATCAGGCCGCGCGGGGAGATATCGACGCCATCCTCGGGCCGTAGAAAATCAAGCTTGGGCGCCTGCCCAATAGCCATGATGATGGTGTCGCACGCGAGTTGTCTTTCCGTGCCCTCGTGAAAAGCGGGATTAAAGCGGCCGTTAGCGTCGAAAACCCATTTGGTATCGAGCGTTTCGAGGGCGACCACTTTGCCGTCGCGTCCGATCATGGCTTTCGGGCCCAGGCCGGGGTGCATGAGGATGCCCTCCGACTCGGCTTCCTCGATCTCTTCCAGCGCGGCCGGCATCTCGTTGCGTTTCTCCAGGCAGACGAGGTGAACTTCCTGTGCGCCCATGCGCAGTGCGGAAAGCGAGATGTCCACCATCTCGTGGGCGGCGACGGCGGAGATCTTTTCGTCGGAGGGAACGATGTCGTCGCCGACGTGCTGCTTTACGACTTCACGCGCCGCGGAGCGGGCCACGTCCATGGCAACATTGCCGCCGCCTATGACAATCACGTTCTTGCCGATGGTGAACTTGTAGCCGAGATTGACGTTGAGCAGGAAG
>DASVHW010000199.1 GCA_036382395.1 Candidatus Binatia bacterium
CCCACACCAGTCCAGTGCGGCCAGGACACCGCGTGTCTGTGGGTGGGATCTGCCACCGGCGCGCCAGGTGCGCGCGTCACCTTCGCCGTGACCCTGTTGCCCTTATGGCAGTCGGTCTTCGCAGGAACGCAGAATGACATCTCCTTCACCCAAATGACCGCTGTCGCGGCGAACGCCGACGGCACGCCCGATTGTGCGGTGAATCCCCTCATCAACAAGGAAGCCACGGCTTTCGCGTTTCTCCCGCACGGATGTTCGCCCGGCGTGGATTGCCAGGCGATACGCGCCATTGTTTTTTCAGTGAGCAGACAAGAGCCGATACTCGACGATGCTGTGCTGTATCAGTGCGCCGTCGACATCGCTGACGATGCGGCGCCAGGCCGATATCCGTTGATGAGCTCGAATGCGTTGGCGGCCGATATCCTCTCCAACCCGGCGGAACTGAGCGCCGTCAACGGAGAGATCGTGGTTGAGGCGCTACCACCAGGAACAACGCCTATTCCGACATCTACGGCTGCTGATGGTCCGAAGCCAGCGGTGGCTGCTTTGCAAGGTGGCGTGGCTGCTCCAGGAACTGGCGGCGGGTGTTCGACGGGGCCGCCGCTGCAGACCGGCTGGGGGAATGCTCTGGCCCTTCTCGCTCTTCCGGCGGCGCTATTTGTCAGGAAGCGGCGGCAAGGTCTTGGCTGCTGGGGATGTGCTCGGTTGGGCACCGAGGGTTCACTCCGCGACATGTCCGGCTCGCTCACGCGGCACAGATGAAGTGCCGGGTTTCCTCGAAACCCATCACGAATGAACGGGCCGGCGCGGGCGATGCTCGCAACTGAGCACGGCTGCAAGCCGGACGACTTCCTCACGGGCTGAGCCATCTCCACATCGTCTCCGATGCAATCTCCACGACGTCGTTCTCGCTCCTCATCTCACGCCTCTTTCACAATTCGTTCAGGTGGTTCTTACGTCCCCCAAAGCCCAAGCGGTTCACGTGCTCCTCGAACTGCCGGTAGGAGTAGCGCCGGTCGGCGTGCACGACCGCGGTTTTGTTGGGGTAGATGCAGGCGCTGCGGCGGAGGAAGCTTACCGGGGTGAAGTTCGTGCGGTAGACGTCGTCACGCGGCATAAGGGGACAGACTGGCGAGGAGACTTGAACTCCTGACTGATCAACGATGCCTGAGCCTATCCCGCAAACCCTTGTGGCACAAGGGTCCGGGGCAGGCTGTGTGTAGCTTTTGCCGGCGAGTCGGCGGCGCCGCACCTAGTACCGGAGTGTCGGAAAGTCCAGCTTGCACTGCTGCAGCGCTGCGGCATCGACGGTGGCGGCCGGCAACACCGGCGGATTCATGAGCGCCGCATGCGAGAAGTCGAACAGGTCCAGCAGCGGCAGCGCGTTCGCATCGCGATTGGTGAGCGCTGGCAGGTCGAACCGGGTCTCGATGAACCGCAGGATCGAGGTGTGATCGTGGACGGCGTGCGACACGAAACCGGGCTTGGCATACGGTGACACCACCACGAACGGCACGCGGAAGCCATAACGGTCGAACTGCGCCGAGAAGTTGCTGCCGGGATCCGCCGGATCGAGCAGCGGCGCGATGTTGTCGGGCACGCACGCCGACGGTGGTGGCACGTGGTCGTAGAACCCGCCGTGCTCGTCGTAGGTGTAGAACAGCGCCGAGGTCGGCCAATTGGGGCTGGCCAGGAGTGCTTCGATGAGCCTCGCAGCGTACGCCTGCCCTTGCTGGATGTTTGCTGGCGGGTGCTCGTCGTTCTCGACCATCGTAATTCCGATCGACCCGTCGATGAAGGCGACGGGCGGTAACGTACCGGCGGCGGCGTCGCTGAAAAAGGCAGAGACGGGCACCAGATTTCTCGGGTTGGCGTGGAAGAGCGAGGCATAGGCGAAATCGTTACGGTACACCTTCCACGCGATCTGGTGCGCGTTGAGCTGGTCGAATATCGTCGGCTGCGAAGATGCCGTGAGGTCGTTGCGGATCCGCCCGAAGGAGGTGCCGGCCAGCAAATAGAACCGGTTCGGAAACGTCGGCCCGACTACCGAAGAGAAGTAGCGGTCGCTCATGGCGAAGGTCTTGGCGAGCGCGTAATAGAAAGGGAGATCGTTCTGGTCGTAGTAGCCCATGGAGCGGGCGCCGTCGGGTTCGTTCTGCGTGACGAAGCCGTCGTTCTTTCCCCCGTCGAACTCCAGGTGGCTGCCGGTCCAGGAGTGATTCGTGTCCGCAGTGCAGTAGCGAGTTTGGTGAAAGGCGGCCACCGGCGCGCCGGTGCTGTCAGGGTTGGTTGCACTTGCGGGGAGGCCGTCGACATCCGCATGCCCCGCCGCCGGCAACTGTCCGAAGTAGTTGTCGAACGAGTGGTTCTCTTGCATCAACACGATGATGTGCTCGATCGGGATGGCGGCGCCGTGCGGTGCGCCAGCCGAAAGCGTGTCCGCCGGCAGCGCGCCGGCGTGAAACACGCACGACGGCGCAGCCGTTGGCGTCGGTGCCACGGCCACCTTCCCGGGCTCATCCTCGCCACAGCCCACCAGCAAGACACACACGATCAGCATCAGCACAGGCCGATAAGTCAATCGCACACCTCCATTGCCAATTTGACCCGGCGAGGCTTATCAAGAAATGAAGCGTCAAGCTACAATGCCGGCGGCTCGCGTTGGAGAAAGCTAGACTGTTCAAGGTCGCCGGCCAACGTGAGGCGGTGGCCGCTGGCTCCGCCAGCGTTGCGCCGCTCGGCACCGAGAAAGCTGGCGCGGAGATTCACTCCGGACCTGCTGATTACGAAGCCGAGAAGGACGAGTAGAAAACTTCAGGCCTCTTGCGGGGTTTCCTCACACGATTCGGATCTTACGCTCAGCGGTTTTCGATGGATTTCAGTGAATTACGGCGATTTTCGTTGTCCAACTGACATCAGTACTGACACCAGGCTTTGCTCCTGCCGGATCACCGCTCCTCTTCGAAAATGCGTCGAATGTCGCGAGAGGCATGCAGCACCCGGACGATTTCGACCGCATCCTTCAGCGGCCGGTAGAAGATGAGGTGCTTTTCGAATCCGGGGATCGGCCACATGCGGAGCTTCTTCACTTCTTCCGCCGCGCTTTGCCCCGGAGGACGCGGCGGCGGACGTCGTCCCAATCCTTCCTCGTCATCTCGGTGGCCGGGCCGCTCCCCAGGCCATCGAGGAGTAGCCGCTCCAGGTGATCCTCGGCGTTGCGTTTTTGCTCGGCGCGCACCAAGGCGCGGACGTACTCGCTCGGCGTGCTGTAGCCGCCGCGCTTCACCTCCGACTCGATGAACTTCTTCATCGGTTCGGGCAGGGACACATTGAGGCTCGTCATGCTCTGTTCCTCCATCACCTCCAAGGATAGGAGATCATGGCAGAAACTGTCAATAAAGCGCAGGCCCATGAAGTCCACAAGGGCGCATGGAGCCGCTGGCGGGAGCGCCGGGAGTGCGACGAGCGCGTTCTGGGCAGCAGCGAGTTCCTCCACCAGGCGCTGACACGGTTGTCCGCCGAGCCTTTGCAGGCGCGCGACCATGTTGACGTCAGCGTCGCCCGCCTGTGTCAGCGCGTCGCGGCTTACTTCGATGTCAGCGAACGCGAGATCGCCAGCCCAAGCTTACGGCGCCAGGTCCTGGCGCCGCGTGCGGTGCTCTGTCATCTGGCCGTTTGCCATCATGGCGTCTGGCTCAGCGGCGTCGGGCGCCGCCTCTCGATCTCTCGTACGAGCATCGCCCGCGCTGTCCAGCGCGCCCCTGTCGTGTACACTGAGCACGGCTGCAAGCCGGACGACTTCCTCACGGGCTGAGCCATCTCCACATCGTCTCCTGCAATCTCCACGACGTCGTTCTCGCTCTTCATCTAACGCCTCGTTCACAACTCGTTCAGGTGGTTCATACGTCCCCCAAAGACAACGACTTGCGAAGGATCGTCCCGTGACGCGGCGCGAGGACTCGACCGCGTCCGGCGAGATTCTCGAAGAGCTGGCCGGGCCTCAGCGTTCTTGCGTCGGAATCGAGCCGATGTAGTCCATCTTGCCGAGGTCCACGCCGTTGTGGCGGAGGATCGCGTACGCCATCGTCGCATGGAAGAAGAAGTTCGGCAGCGCGACGTGCACCAGGTAGTCGTCGCCGCGGAGCCACTTCCCCCCGAGCCACGGCGGAGACACCTTCCGCTCCGCGGCTTCCTCCAAGTCCTTCGGCTGGACGGTCTCGAGGAAGCTGAGGCACTTCTGGATCCGCTGCCGCAGCTCGGCGAAGGTCTGCTCCGTGTCCGGGTGGGACGGCGCCTGCTTGCCGCCGAGGTACGCGGCCGCGTACTTCGCCTGGTCGCAGGCGGACTGCACCTGGCGGACGAACGCAAACTGATCCGGCGCCAGGCGGGCCTGGGCGAGGACATCGACCTCGAAGGATTTGGCCTTCGCGTGCGCGGTGGCCTTGTCCATCCACCGCTCGAGATTCTGCAGGGTCTTGGCGAACAGGCGGATTGCATCGTTGTGGTTCATGTGAGCCTCCTTTCGTGACCGCCGGACGATAGCCCACGGCGTACCTTCAAGCGACCCCCGAGGTACCCGCGAGGCGCCGGAGAGCCGCGTGCGGAAATCGTTCGCGCGGGTACTGAAGCGCGCCGGGTGCCCATCACCTACGTGGCCAACCAACTCGGCCACCCCCGCCTCTACGGCAACCGCGTGCGCTTACGCGACCTGCTCGCCGACACCGATGCGTTCGAGTCTGTTCCCAGCCCGGTCTACGGGGAGAACGACGTCACGATCTCGTATCGCTGCCTGAACCTGCTCTGGCGACCGGTGGGCAGGCTGGTTCGTTTCGTCCTCGTTCACCATCGCGTGCGCGGGTCCATCATTCTCATGTGCACCGATCTCACCATGGACCCCCTCGACGCCATCATCCTCTACGCCTACCGCTACAAAATTGAACTCGGCTTTCGCCACGCGCTGCGCGTCGTCGGCAGCTACGCCTATCACTTCTGGATGATGGCGATGACGCCGATCCGACGGGCCAGCGGCAACCAGTACATGCACCGCAGATCCGAACGCTATCGCCAACAGATTCGTCGCAAGCTGGCGGCCTACCACAGCCACGTCCAGCTCGGATGCATCGCCCAGGGCCTGCTTCAGTACCTGGCGATCTCCTGCAGCTCCACGGTCTGGCAGCTCTTCCGC
>DASVHW010000200.1 GCA_036382395.1 Candidatus Binatia bacterium
CCGACTCCGCCGCCATCACCTCGACCGCGGTGCGCGACGGCGATTATTGGGTGCTGAACGGCACCAAGATTTTCGTCACCAGCGGTCTCATGGCGGCCGAAAAATCCGACGGCTTCGTGGTCGTGTGGGCGACGGTGGACAGATCCGCCGGGCGCGCCGGCATCAAGGCTTTCGTGGTGGAGAGGGGCACACCGGGCATGACCGTGACCGGTGTCGAACACAAGCTCGGCATCCGCGCCTCCGACACCGCCGCCATCGTATTCGAGGACTGCCGGGTGCCGCTCGACAACCTCCTTGGCAGCCCCGAGGTGAAACAGGGCACCGAAGGCTTCAAGGGCGTCATGGCCACCTTCGATGCCACCCGTCCGGCCGTGGCGGCCAGCGCCATCGGCATCGGCCGTGCCGCCCTGGAGTTCGTGCGTGAAGCCTTGGACAAGGGCGGCGTGAAGATTCGCTATGGTATCTCACCGAGGAAGCTCACCGCGATGGAGCGCGATTTCATGGATATGGAGGCGAATCTGCAGGCGGCCCGGCTGCTCACCTGGCGCGCGAGTTGGATGATGGATGAGGGCATGCGCAACAGCCTCGAAGCGTCGATGGCGAAGGCGAAGGCGGGGCTCGCCGTCACCCAGGTCACCCAGAAGGCGGTCGAGTTGCTCGGACCGCTAGGCTACTCGCGCAAGTACCTGCTCGAAAAGTGGATGCGCGATGCCAAGATCAACGACATCTTCGAGGGCACACAGCAGATCAACATGATGATCATTGCCCGCCGCATCCTCGGGTATTCGAGCAAAGAGCTGAGCTGAACGAAGCCAGGAGTCAGAAGCCAGAATCCGGGAGAAGCGCCGTTTGCGTACAGCTCTTGACTTTGTATGCTGACTCCTGACTTCTGACTCCTCCTATGCAGTCGGTCCGCATCGGTGTCATCGGCGCCGGGATCATCGGCGGAACGCATTCCGTCGTGCTCCAGCAGATCGCGCGGGCTCTAGGCGACAAGGTGCAGCTGGTCGCCATTGCCGACCCGCTGGCCGAGCGGCGCGCCTTTTTTGCATCGACCTACGGCTACCCGCAGACCTTCGCCGACGGGTTCGATCTGCTCGCCAAGACCGATATCAATACGGTCTTCGTCTGTACGCCGACGCGCTATCACGCCGAGCTGGTACATGCCGCGGCCGCGCGTGGGCTGCATATCTTCTGCGAGAAGCCGCTGGCCATGAGTTGCGGCGAGGCAGCCGGCATGGTCGCCGCCGTCGAAGGCGCGGGCGTGCATTCGCAGATAGGGTTGGTGCTGCGTTTCTCCGCCGTCTACACGGTGATGCGGGCCATGCTGCGGGATCCTCAGTCGGGACGGCCGCTGGCGGTGGTCTTCCGTGACGATCAAGTGTTCCCGATCCGCGGCGTGCACGACAGCGCCTGGCGCGCCGACCGAAGGCTGACGGCCGGTGGCACGTTGATCGAGCACGGGGTGCACGACCTCGATCTGCTCACCTGGTTCTTCGGGCCCGTCGAACGGTTGCGGGCCTGGGAGCGCAACTTCGCCGGCCATCCGGGCGTGGAAGACTACATGGCCGTGGAGCTGCTGTTCGCCGGCGGCCTGCGTGCACAGCTCGTCAACCTCTGGCACAACATGATACAGCGCCCGTCGAATCGGCGGCTGGAGATCTTCTGTGAGGGTGCCTTCATTGCCAGCGACCACGACATGATCGGTGAGATCATCCGGCAGTGCGGCGATGGTGCCGAAGAAGTGGTGGCTGCAGATGACGTGATGGGGCGCTTCGTAGCCATGCAGCAGAATGTTCCCGAGGTGCTGCGCGAATGGTATGGCGCATCGTATCTGGTACAGGACCTGGCATTCGTGCGCGCGCTCTTGGACGATCGCGTGCCGTCGCCCGACATGCGTGTCGGCCTGGCGGCGCAGCGCCTGGCGGCGGCCGTGTACCACGCGGCGCAAACGGGCGAGGAAGTGGACATGCCGCATTTTCAGGCTGAGGGCGGGAGTACCGTGTGCCTCGATTGACGTCATACCGCGGCAAGAACGCGGTGATTACCGGCGCGTCGAGCGGCATCGGCCGGCTGCTGGCGCTGCGCTTGGCGCGTGAGGGGGCACGCGTGGCGCTGGTGGCGCGGCGCGAGTCCGAGCTGCGCCAGCTGGCCAGGGAGATCGGGCCGAACGGCGGCCAGACGCTCGTGCTCCCCTGCGATGTGGCCGAGCGTGCCCAGGTGTTTGCGTGCGCGGAGCAGGCGCTGGCGGCTTTCGGCGCCGTCGACATTCTGGTCAACAACGCCGGGTATGGCCACCATCGTCGTTTCCTCGATTGGGACCTTGACGACATGGAGCGCATGCTGCGGGTCAACTTCCTCGGCGCGCTCTATTGGACGAAAGCGCTCGTTCCGCACATGGCCGAACGTCGCACGGGCTGGTGTGTGTTTGTGGCTTCCGTTGCCGGAAAGCTCGGGGTGCCGGAGGAGAGTGCGTACGCCGCCTCGAAGTTCGCCATGGTGGGCTTGGCGGAGGCGCTCTCGATCGAGCTGGAGGATCTCGGCATACACGTGCTCACCGTCTGTCCCGGCACCATCAACACCCCATTTTTTGACGCCGAGGCGCTCGAGCGCATGCCGCCGGTGTCGCGCCGGATGATGATCGAACCCGAGCGCGTGGTCGACGCGGTGATCGATGCCTTGGCGCGAGGCAAGCATGAAATCACGGTGCCGCGCCTGATCGCCGCTGGCTATATCGTGCGTGCCCTGGCGCCCGTATTCATGCGCCGCAACACCAAGCGCACCACGATTGACGCGGTCGCGAAACGCGCCCGAAGGTCCATGGAGAAACGTAAACCCAAGTCCACCGGACACTAAGCGAACGTCTCCGGTCTCTGGTTTCTGGGAGAAGGCCTTCTTTCAGCTTTTTCTCTTGGCGGCTTGGCGCTACCATAGTCGCCGGTGGGGGATGACGGGTAGAGTGGCAGGGCAAGCGCCGGCCGGCAGCGGCGTGAAAACGGGAGAGCTGGAACCGCGACCGAAGCGACGACGGCCTCGCCGACGTTCACGTCGTGGGGGACGCCCATGGTTGACCGGGGCAGCTACCGCGGTAGAAGTTGTTGCCTTGCTGGCGGCGGCACTGGTCGGTGAGCTGGCACTGCTCGGCTCCTGCGTCGAATGGTTCAGCGGTGCCGGTTCATGGCCCCGTCTCCTGACCTTTGCCGGCGCGGTGCTGGTGCTCGGCCTGCTGACGGCGGTGTCGCTGTGGCTGTGGTTCAACCTGCGCAGTTGGCTCAGACGGTTTGGGTTGGTGTGGCCACTTATTGCTGCTCTGGTCACGGCTGGCGGTGCTGCCTGGCTGGCGTCGTATCCAACGTTTTCTCGCGAGGTGACGAGCCTGCGTACGCTGGTGGGGGGGAGCGCCGAGGCCGAGCGGGTGGCGATTGGTCACCAGGTATATGCCGCCTACCGGCGGACAGATCTGGATCAGATGCTGCGCGTCCTCGAACGCGCCCGCGTCTACGAACCGACGGTGCACGAAGCGGCTGCGGCCTTCGGCGTCGATCCCGAAGTGCTGATGGGGGTTGGCGCCGCTGAATCCGCCTTTTACCCGCGCGACAGCTCGGACGGTGGTCGGGGTTTGTTTCAAATCACCGCGCCACCGCTGCTCGCCGTCAAGGAAGCGCGGAAGCGCCTGGGGGTCGAACGGCTGGATGGGCTCAATCAGCGCCACAATGCCTTCGTCGCCGCGGCCACGCTGCGACACTACCTCGATGAGATGCCTGGCGATCTGTTCCTAGGGTTGCTGGCGTACAACATCGGGCCCCGCAACGGCGGCTTGCGTTCCATCATGCGGCAATACGGCGCGCGTGATTTCATCACCATCCAGCCGTATCTGCAGCATCTGCCGCGCGACTACCCGATCCGTGTCCTCTGCGCCGCCCTGGCGTATCGTCTCTGGCGCAGCGAGGGGCACCTGCCGCGGTACGAGGAGGGCGACAATGCGCTGCGCGTGCAGCGCGTCGGGATTCCGGGTTTTCAGGAGAGCCCTGCGCCACGCGCGCACCAGCCCACACGCTGACCTCCGGGATGTAGGGGCGCAGCATGCTGCGCCCGAGCCCCTACGCCACCATCAGTACGCCCGAGCCTTGGATGCCGTCGTGTTTGAGCGCCTGTAAGGCGCGATTGGCGTCGGAGAGCGGGAAGGGCGTGGTGTGCGGACGGAGCGGGATCTCGGCGGCGATGCGGAGAAGTTCCTCACCATCGGCACGCGTGTTGGCGGTGACGCTGCGCAGGTTCTTCTCGTGGAAGAGATGGCGTTCGTAATTGAGGCTGGGGATATCACTGAGATAGATCCCGGCCAATGCCAACGTCCCTCCCTGATCGAGGGCCTCGAGCGCGGGGAGCACCAGGTCTCCCGCCGGCGCGAACAGCACGGCACTGTCCAACTTCTCTGGCGGTGTGTCGCCCGCGCCGCCGACCCAAGCGGCTCCCAATTCCCGCGCCAGGGCTTGATGCGGTGCGTCGCGCGTCACGACGTACACCGTGCAGCCGAGATGGCGTGCTACTTGGATGGCGATGTGCGCCGACGAGCCGAAGCCATACAGCCCCAGCCGGCATCCAGGCCGCATGTCGGCTCGGCGCAAGGCGCGGTAGCCGATGATACCGGCGCACAGCAACGGGGTTGCCGCGGCGACCCCCAGCGCCGGCGGAATGGCATAGGCGAAATCCTCGCGCACCACGGCGTACTCGGCGTAGCCGCCATTCTCATGCCAGCCGGTAAATCGCGCATTGGGGCAGAGGTTCTCGTTGCCCGCTTTGCAGTAACGGCACGTGCTGCAGGTGTAGCGCAGCCAGGCGATGCCGATGCGGTCGCCCTCTGTGAAGCGCTTGGCATGCGGGCCGCAGCGATCGACCATCCCCACCACCTGATGGCCCGGAACGATATGTTCGACCTGCGGTGGCAGCTCACCCTCGACCACGTGCAGGTCGGTGCGGCAGATGCCACAGGCCTCCACCCGCACCCGCACCTCGTTGCCCTGGGGCTCAGGGAGCGGCAGGTCTTCGAGCCGCAGCGGTGAGGTGTCAATCGGTGCGGGGTGGGTGAGGACTTGCGCCTTCATAAGACCAGTTTGCAGCCATAAGTGACGGGGGACAAGCCCGCGAAGACGAGCCTGGCGGAATTGACGTCTTCCAACTCGTTACTCGTCTTCGTTGCGATGACCCGACACGGCCCGGCGCTGCCGGACCGTGCCGAGGTCTTCTGAGCCGGTTGCCGACCCGCTCTGTCTCCCCTTGGCAAGGGGACTGTCGATTTTCTCCAAGTAGCGCCGGCCTCTCCCGCGCGTTTTTTCCGCGTGGGAG
>DASVHW010000201.1 GCA_036382395.1 Candidatus Binatia bacterium
CCGAGCATGAAGATCACGCCCTCCATCCGATACGTGCCCGGAAGCACGAGCGCCGTCTCTCGCGCAATGTTGCGTTCCGCAGGGAGGCTGTAGCCCGCCGTCGCATCGAGCCCCCAACGACCGAAGTCCCGCCCCAAGCCAACGGCGATCTTCGTGTCTTCACCGTCGAAGACGAGCGGGCTGACGCCGCGCGAGCCGACGATCCGCGACGCTTGGGCAACGGCGAAACGAAGCAGCAGCTGCTCTGGTAACGCGTACTCGGCCGCGAGCGCGAACTTCCATTCGTTCTGCGCGTGCGGAAGGAAGCCATTGTTCGCCTGCGGCGTGAGCTCGTACTCCACCATCGAGCTTCCCAGCGTGCTGGAGTTGGTGAATCGCACCGAGCCCGACAGCGTGAGCTGCTGCGCGCAGTGCCAGGTCGCTCCCAAGAAGACCTGCGTGGGCATCTCCAGGTTGAGGTCGACGTCCTGCCGGCCGACGCCTCGCACCGGCATGCTGCCTCGCATCCAGATCATTCCCGGCGTGCGCACTGACAGGCCGAGCGCCCACTGCTCGGTCGGGCGGACCGTGACTCCCATCATCCCCTGCACCCCGGGACCGTTGATCTTGTAGTGGAAGTCGAGATCGCTAAGCGTGAAGCGCGTGCGGAGTTGCCCGAACAGCGGCTCGACCGCCGCGCCGATCGAGACGTGATCGTCGATCCGGTAGGCCACGCCGAGCGGGAACGTCGCGACGATCGTCTCACTGAAGAAGTGCCCGACGCCGCGGGCGGGATCGGCGTCGAAGTCGAACTTGGAACCGGTCGAACCGTAGGCGCCGAGGGCAAACCGCCAGCGGTCCTGATACGGGATCGAGAGCCCTGCGTCCGGAATCGCCATCACGGCAGTGTTGGTCCCTTTGTAACCCGCCGGCTCCGACGCCTCCACGCGCGCCCAGCCGTAACCGATCCCCAGGGACGAGCTGATCGTGGTCGTATCGAATCGGGTCAAACCAGCCGGGTTCTCGAACAAGGCCGCCGACGGCGTGTGCGGATCCGCGACGCGCGTGCCCATCGTCGCGACGTCCGCTGCTCCAACGGCGGGAGCGAGCAAGGCGGAGGCCCACGCGGTCGTGGGCACGAGCGCGACACATCCCCCGAGCCACAGGGTAGCAGCCGCGCATGCCGCGCGCCGCACCGCGGACACGGGTCGGGAGAGCAACGCCGCGTGCGCTGGGTCGCGAAATCGGTCTGTCGCCTGCATCGGCATAGAGCTTGGCGTCGGGCGCCTCGCCTCGATCGAGCGTCGCGAACACATTCGTCTGCCCCTCCTTGTCATTGCCCCGCTTTCTAGGTCGCGGCGTGCCGGGATAGTACACCGCCGGCTGCCCGTCGGCAGTAATGAAGAACTACTCAGTAGCCCTACACCACATAATCAAGATTTGGTCAATAACGCGTTTTTCGCTATGCTGCCAGGCGACTCATGGCTAAGGTTCGCACGGTGAAGCGCGCGCCAAGCAAGCGCAGGAGGGCGGCGCGCCTGCAGCCGGCGGCGCGGCAAGCGCATCTGGTGCAGGTCGCAGTGCGCGTGTTCGCGCAACGCGGTCTCGGTGCAGCCCGCCCCGTCGATGTGGCCGCGGCGGCGGGCGTCGCCGAGTCGACGGTCTTTGCGTACTTTCCCAGCCGGGAGGCACTCATGAGCGCCGTTCTCGGGGAGGTCGATCGCTTCTGCTCCGGAGTCAACGAGCGCGTGCTGCACCGGATCGAGCGCCCGGCGCCCGAGTTGGTTGTCGAGCTGGCCCGGGCTTTCGCGGAGGTGGTCGATACGCACCCCGACCATGCGCGCGTCTGGCTCGATTGGAGCACGGCGATCCGTGATGACGTCTGGCCGCTCTACCTCGACTTCCAAGAACGCATTATCGCAGAAGTGGCGAAGATGATCCGCCGCGGACAGCGCCAAGGCACCTTCGACCGCGATATGTTCCCCGAGGACGAAGCGCGCATGCTCTATGGCTCGGCCCAGATGGCGGCGCAGATGAAGTTCACTGGGCGCCCGGCGCGCGAGGTGCGTCGGTTCCTCACCTCGATGGCGACCGCCACCTTACGACGGATGGCGCCGAGCGGCGCATGCCCGGGCGCCCGCGGCGCGCGCCGCTCGCGATGAGTGCGAGCGGCGCTACGGCCGCTTCCCGCGTGAATCGAGCCGTGTTCAAATCGCCCTCGGCCGCCGATTGACAGTCGGGCGGGGCCTTGACCGAGCACGACGAGAGCCTCTCCGCTATCATCTGCGGTGATGAAAATCGCGACCTGGAACGTGAACGGCATCCGTGCCCGGCAGACGCAGGTGCTCGAACTGATCGAGCGGGAGCAGCCGGATATTCTGTGTTTGCAGGAACTCAAGGCGAAACCCGAGCAGGTACCGGAGGCGCTGTGCCGCCTTGACGACTCCTGGTGGTACTGGCACGGGGCGGCGGCATACTCCGGCGTCGGGCTGCGCCTCAGTAAGCAGCGCTTTCCCGCAGCGCCGGAGTTCACGCACCCGCCCTTTGACCATGAGACCCGGATGGTTCAGGCACGCCTGGGCGACCTGGTGGTGGCCTCCGTGTACGTGCCCAACGGCGGCAAAGACTACGCGGCCAAGCTGGCGTTTCTCGGCGCGATGGAGGGGTACGTGGCAGGGGTGCACGCTGCCGGGCGCACGCTGATCCTGTGCGGCGACCTCAACGTCACGCGGACGGACCGCGACGTGCATCCCAAGGAGCGCAAACCCAACGTCATCGGACAGCGTCCGGACGAGCGTGCCCTGCTCGAACGCGTCATCGGCTGCGGACTCGTCGACGTCGGCCGGGCGTTGGACCCTGACAATGACAACCTGTTCACTTGGTGGGCACCGTGGCGCAACCTGCGCCAGCGCAACATCGGCTGGCGACTCGATTACGTGCTGGCCAGCGAGGCGGTCGCCCGCCGCGCCACATCCTGTCCCGCCCTGCGCGAGTTCGGCACCAGCGACCACGGGCCGGTGATCGCCACGTTGGCTGAGTCGTAGTCGGCGTTCCTCCAGCAGATCCGGCCGCAGCCGCTGATCGCGCGGCAGGATCGTGATCGCGAAGGACTTCGACGCGCCCGTACCGAAACCACTGCCCTACTGTTGCGGCCGCACGTCGTAGCCCATCGGCAGATTGATCTGTTTCGGCTCCAGGTACGCCGCCAACCCTTCCGGCCCCAGCTCCCGGCCGAGTCCGGATGCCTTGAAGCCGCCGAAGGGCGCGCTGAATTCCATGGAAAAGCCGTTGACGGTATACGTGCCGGTGCGGACGCGGCGTGCGATGTCGAGCCCTCTGCCGACATCACTCGACCACACCGAACCCGACAGCCCGTAGTCCGAATCGTTGGCAAGGCGCACGGCATCGTCGACGTCATCGTAAGGGATGACCGCGAGCACGGGCCCGAAGATCTCTTCGCGTGCAATGCGCATCCGGTTGTCCACGTCGGCAAACACGGTGGGCTCCACGTACCAACCCTTCGTCAGACCCGCGGGCCGGCCACCCCCACACGCGATCCGTGCGCCTTCGTCGCGTCCGATGCGAATGTACCCTTCGACGCGCTCGCGCTGGCGCGCCGCCACCAGTGGACCGCACATGGTGGCCATGTCCAGCGGATCACCAACCGTAACGCCCCGCATGGCCTCGACCAAGGCCTCGACCACTTCACGGTAGCGTGTGCGCGATGCGAGGATGCGCGTCTGTGCGACGCACGCTTGCCCGTTGTTCATGATGCCCGCCGGCAGCAAGCCGCCGATGGTGTTTGAAAGATCGGCATCGTCGAGAATGATGGCGGCGGATTTCCCCCCCAGTTCCAGGGTGACCCGCTTCAGCTGCTCGCCACAGATGGCGGCGATGCGCCGCCCGGCCGCCGTGCTGCCGGTGAACGAGATCTTGTCCACGTCGCGGTGCCGAACCAAGTGTCCCCCCACTTCACGACCCGCAGGAACGATGTTCACGACGCCCTTTGGCACCCCTGCCTCACGGATCGCGTCGGCAAGAATGATGGCGTCGAGCGGCGTTTCCGGAGACGGTTTGAGGACGACGGTGGCCCCCGCCGCGAGCGCGGGGCCGAGCTTCAGCATGGTGGCGAAGAGCGGGACGTTCCACGGGACGATGCAGCCCGCCACCCCGACCGGTTCCCGGCGCACCAGCGTGGGCCCCGCCATCCCCGGCCGCACTTCCTCGAACGGATACTCGCGGGCGAGTCGGACGAAATAGTCGAGCACCATGTTCGCTGCGAAGACCTGCCCCATGTTAGAGAACGAGATCGGGCAGCCCATTTCATTGGTGATGGTGATGGCAAGCTCGGCTGCGCGCTCCTGCAGCAGCCCCAACAACCGCGCCATGACGTCGGCGCGGGCTGCTGCGGTCATGCGCGGCCACGGGCCATGATCGAACGCCTCGCGTGCCGCCGCCACCGCCCGGTCGATATCCGCCTCACGGCCTTCGGGCACGCGCGCGATGACCTCCTCGGTATGCGGAGAGATCACGTCGAGTGTTGCGGGCGTGGCCGGTTGGACCCAGTCGCCTCCGATGAACAGGCGCTCATGGACTTGCATACGCTTCCTCCGCAGCTAGTTGACTTGACTCTGAACCAGCCGGTTTCCCCGGCCTATTTCTTGGCGTTCACCACCTGCATCTCGGTGAATTCGTGGTAGCCCCAGATGCCGTTCTCGTAGCCGATGCCGCTCCATTTACATCCGCCGAACGGCGCATACGGCGTGAGGTCCATGTGCTGGTTGACCCAGCCGGTACCCGACTCGATTTCCTGTACGAGAGCTTCGCCACGCTTCACGTCGGAGGTCCACACCGATGCGCCCAGGCCGTAGTGTGTCCGGCTGGCCTGTTCCAACGCGTCCTCCAGGTGTTTGTATTTGAGCACGGGCAGCGCCGTGCCGAACTGCTCTTCGTCGACCAGCCGCATCCCGGAGTGCACGTTGGTGACAATGGTGGGCGGATAGAAGTAGCCCGGGCTGTCGAGGCGGCTGCCGCCGACTTCGATCTTGGCGCCGTTCTGGCGCGCGTCTTCGACCAACTCCATCACCTTGGTGAGCTGCATCTGATTGTTGATCGGTCCGAGCTGCGTGTCCGGCTCCAGGCCGTTACCCATCTTCACGCTTTTGGCGCGCTCGATCAGGCCCTTCACGATCGGCTCGTACACCTTCTCGTGCACGTAGAGGCGCTTGATTGCCGTGCAGACCTGGCCCGAGTTCTGAAAGGCGCCCCAGAAGAGCCCATCGACGACGGCGTTCGGGTCGACGTCGTCGAGCACAATGGCGGGATCGTTGCCACCAAGCTCCAGCGTCACACGCTTCAGGTCCTCGGCGGCGTAGGCCATGATCTTCTTCCCGGTGGCGACGCTGCCGGTGAACGAGATCTTGCGCACCTGCGGATGCGAGGCCAGCTGCGCCCCGAGCTCACCGCTGCCGGAGATGATGTTCAGCACACCGGCCGGCAAAATGTCCTTCAGGATGTCACCCACCATGAGGGAGGTCAGTGGCGTGAACGGTGACGGCTTGGCCACGACGGTGTTGCCGGCCAGCAACGCCGGCGCCAGCTTCCATGACAGCAAGATGACGGGGAAGTTCCACGGCGTGATCGCGGCCACCACACCGAGCGGCTTGCGGACGATCTGTACCCGCTTCTCGTGGTCGTCCTTGAGGATCTCCGGCTCAATCGCGAGGTCCGCAAAGTAACTGAACCAGAAGGCCGCGCCGTAGACCTCACCGGCGGCGGCTGCGACCGGCTTGCCTTGCTCCTGCGACAGCAGCATTCCGATATCCTGTGCCCGCTTCTGAATCGCGGCGGCGCACTCTTTCAGTTTGGCGCGGCGGAAGGCTTGATCCTTGCGCCAGCTGCGGAAGGCGCGGGCAGCGGCTTCAACCGCCGCGTCGACTTGCGTCGTGGTGGCGCGCGCACACGTGGCGAATGGTGCGCCGAGGGCTGGGTTGATCACGTTGTCCTGCTCGGCCGTGTTGACGAGACGGCCATCGATCAGCATCGGGTATGAGTGCATAGGGTCTCCTCCATTGGCGCCGCCCGCGCACGGTGCGGCGAGCTTATCTTCTCCGAGGTGGCGCTATACCGGCGAGAGCATAACGCTGCAATGGGGCTCGCCGTGTGCTTCACGGCTTGGCAAGCCCGACTGCCGTGGCCTTGGCGATCGGTTAGTAC
>DASVHW010000202.1 GCA_036382395.1 Candidatus Binatia bacterium
GCCGCCGTGGCGATCGCGACCATGGTGTTCTGGCAAGCGCGACAGGAAGCGCAGAACTCCCGATTCACGGCCGGCTTGGACTCACTCTGGCATCTGGAGGCGCAGTGGGAGTCCGCCAGCATGGTGGACGCTCGCCAGCGAGCGGCGGCGTCGCTCCTCGAAGGGAAACCGAGCGCCGACGTGGATCAGATCCTGGAATTCTTTGAACTGGTGGCGACGCTCCTCGATCGGCACATTCTGGATGAAGAAATGGTGTGGCACGAGTTCTACTGGCCGATCGTACATTACTGGACGGCCAGCGAGGAATATATCCGCGAAGTGCAGGGAAAGGAGCCAGCGACCTGGAAAGAGTCGACTGCCGTGGTGACGCGACTGATGGCGATCGAGGCGCGCAAGCGGCGCAAGGCGCTGAGCGAGCTCACACCCTCCAAGGATGAGGTACACGACTTCCTTGTGGGCGAAAGGGGAGACTCGGAATCAGCCGAATGTCCGGTGACGACCTCGCGCAGAATGATTTCCGCTCCCGGGGCTAGGGGCGTCCGTGACTGTACTTGATGATATCGGCGCTCTCTAGCGTGATGAGCCCGCCGCCCCCGCTGGCCTCCATCATGGCATCGAACTCCGAGAGGGCGGCGCGAATCTTTTCTTCCGTATCGACAATCTCGATCAGCACCGGCAGATCTTCGGAGAGGCGGAGGATCTTTGCAGTGTGGATGCGGCTTGCCGCGCCATATCCCTCGATGCCACGCCAGACCGTGGCGCCAGCCAGGCCAAGTTCGTGAGCCCGATGCACGATGGCTTCGTACAGCGGCCGGCCTCGATAACGGTCGGATTCGCCAACGAAGATACGGAGGAGCTTTCCGTTGCCCGCGATATGCATCACCGTGCCCTATAGCAGGCGACCGACCAAGCTTCCCAGCCAGACTGCCAGGAAACACATGCCAAGTGTCGCCCCGAGGTTGCCGAACGCGAGCGCCATTTCACCATCCCGCAGTAGTGCGACGGTCTCATAGCTGAAGGTCGACATGGTGGTGAATCCGCCGCACAGGCCCACTGCGAGCAGCAGGCGCATGTCGGGGCTGAGAAGTCCGCGTTCGAGCGACAGCATCATGACGACACCCACAACGAAGCTGCCAAGCACATTCACTGTGAGCGTCCCCATCGGGAAATCCGAGCCAGTGAGGCGCTGCATGATGCCCGCGAGCCAATAGCGAGCAAGCGAACCCACCAGACCGCCAAGGCCAACGAGAACGGTGCGAGGCACGGCCGATTCAAAGCACAGCAGCCGCTGCTGGGCAACGGGCCGCGCCGGGTTGCGTGGTTGTCGGTACGAGCCGTCGTGGGTTTCTGTCCGTGCTGCCCGGCGTATGGACAGGTTGAACAGACAGTAGATCGGGCTCTCCAGGACTCAGCCGTCCAGGCTCACGGCCATAACTCCGCTCTAAGGTCGCGCCCCCGGTACCGGCCGGCGCGCGTCGACGATCTCCTGGAGCCGCTGGTCACCCACGGGCACTCGCACCGAGAGCAGGCCCTGGTGGCGGTGATGCGCAAACTGCTGCACGCCATCTACGGCATGCTCAGAACCAACACCGATTTCGATGGCTCGAAATTTCGCAAACTGCCGCAGGCGGCTTGACACGGGAGAGAGTATCTCTGGCCGTTCAAGGTCTTGCACAGCCGCAGGAGATGGCGGTGAATCCTGTAGCTGACAGCTGAATGCTGACAGCTGACCGCAGTGCTGCCCTAAATTGGGATAGCACCGGCAGGTCGGACCGGAACCGGCACGGCCCTTGATCGCCGCGCGGCCTTCGGCTACGGCCCGCAGGTGAGTGTGCGGGTCCACAGCTATCACCTCCCCGGAATCGAGGGCCACATCCCATCCGAACCCCTCCGCTGCGGGGCGGTGGAGGTCGAGGTGCCGCGACTGGGTCCGGACCAGTTCCGGTCCCTGCTCGATCGTGCGCGGGCCGCGGCGCTCCAGCACTTACGCCGGCGCCCGGTCGACGAGATCTTGGCAGCGGTCGACTGCGTCGTCGCCAACTGGTTGCGTCCGGACTATCACCTGCGGCAGCAGGCGGAGGAGATCCTGCCGCTGGCAACCGGCTTCTCGCCCGAAAGCGTGCGCCACGGGCTGCCTCTGCTGCTCGAGCCTCTGCGCGCCGCAAAGATCCGGGCACTGCTGGATGCCGAGCTGGGTGACTACCGTGTCCTCGACGGCACGTATGGTGGGCGGCACGCCACCGGCCCGTCACTGATTGCCCACGTGCTGTCGGGAAACATCCCCGGCCTGGCCGCGGCGCCTGTGTTGCTGTCGCTGGTGCTCAAGTCCGCCGTGCTGATCAAGAGCGCCGCCGGCGATCCAGTGTTTCCCGCACTCCTTGCCACTTCGATCCGTGAAGTCGATCCAGACCTGGCGCGCTGTCTCGTGGTCGCGTACTGGCGCGGCGGAGAGGGAGAATTCGAAGAGGCGGCATTGTCTGTTCCCGACGTCGTCGTCGCCTCGGGATCCGACGCCGCAATTGCGGCCATGGCGGCACGAGTGCGCACGCGCTTCATCGGTCACGGCCACAAGAGCAGTTTTGCGGCCATCGGCAGAGAATGCCTGAGCGACCGGAACGCGGCAATACGACTGGCGCACAGCCTGGCGTACGATGTCTGCTTATGGGACCAGCAGGGCTGCCTGTCACCGCAGCTCTGCTATATCGAAGATGCCGGTCACGTCACGCCGGCGGCATTCGCTGCGCACCTGGCAGAAGCGCTGTCCGGATATGCCGCCGAGCTGCCGCCGCGGCAGCTGAGTTTCGATGAACAGGCGCAAGTGCTGCGCTTCCGCCAAGAGGCAGAATGGCGTCAGGACACGCCAGGCACGACCGGGCTGCTGGCCAGCCCCGGTTCCACTGATTGGAGCATCAGCATCGAGAAGGGTGCGGAGTTCGTTCCCAGCTGCTTGAACCGGTGCATGCGGATCAAAGTCGTCACCGATCTCTCGGAACTGCCGGCGGCGCTGGTCCCGCATCGACGCCATTTGGAGGCAGCCGGTATCGCCGTGGCGCCAGCACGTCTGGCGTCCCTCTCCACACTGCTCGGGAGCTGCGGCGTGCACCGGATTTGCCCGATCGGAGAGATGCAGCGGCCACCGCTCTCCTGGCGGCAAGGAGGCCGGCCGCGCGTCGCGGATTGGGTCGAGTGGACAGTGACGGAGGGGCGTGGGGGGAGAGTGTAGAGCGTGGGAACGTTTGAAGACAACCTGAAGGACGGATTCTTCCGTCATGTGTGTCAGACCTCGGCGGAGCCGTTGGGAATCGTGGTCACCCGTGCGCGGGGCACGAAGATCTGGGATACCGATGGCCGTGAGTATCTCGATTTACTCGCCGGGATGGGTGTCGCCAACATCGGGCACGCGCATCCGGTGGTCATCCAGGCCATCGAGAAGCAAGTCGCATCGTACCTGCACGTGTCGGTGTACGGCGAAATGGTGCAGCAACCGCAGGTGGAGCTGGCCCGGCGTCTCGCCGCGATCACGCCTGGTGACCTCTCCGTTGTCTACTTCGCCAACAGCGGGACGGAAGCAGTCGAGGGCGCGCTCAAGACGGCACGCAAATTCACCGGCCGATCACGCCTGATCGCGTTTGATGGGGCATTCCATGGCGACACCTTCGGGGCGCTGTCGGTCGGCGGCAATCCGATCTATCAGCAACCGTTCCAACCTTTGCTGCCGGGGGTCGAGATGCTCCCGTTTGATGACGTCTCGGCGCTGCGACGGATCGACACGTCCGTCGCGGCGGTGATCGTCGAACCGGTGCAAGGCGAAGGCGGCGT
>DASVHW010000203.1 GCA_036382395.1 Candidatus Binatia bacterium
CCCCTCCCCTGTTTCGTTCGCCACACAGAACCAACTCCTGTGGGCCGTTCGCGTCCGCTGGCTCGTCATCGGCGGTTTCCTCTTCTTGGCGCTGGTTGTGCACGCTGTCGGGCTCTTCGGCTCCATCGCACCGTGCCTGCGAGCCGCCGTTTGCGGCGTCATCCTGAACGGGTTGAACCATTGGTACGTACGCCAGCGGCGGCGCGTCACGCTGGTCACCGCGGTTGCGATTCCGTTGGACCACGTGCTGATCACCTACGTCGTGGTGAACACCGGTGGGGTGCAGAGTCCCTTCATCATGATGTACGTCGTCCAGGTGTTAGCCACGGCCATGCTGGTCGACACCCGGGTGGCGGCGCTGAGCGCGGTGTTCGCCATGCTGACATGGCTCCTGGGCATCAGCCTGCTTTCCGCCGGTCATCTTCAGGCGCCCCCTTTGTTCGCCACCGACAGCGGGCTCGGACCCGCCAGTTCGACATCGGTGTACCACGGCATGTGGGCTGCCTTCCTGCTCTATTGCCTATCTTTGCTGGTCTACCTCGGCGGATACATCTCGAATCGTTTACGCACCAGCGAGCGGGACCTCGAGGACAGGAACCGGCGGTTGCATGACGCTCTGGCGTCACTAAACACCGCGCACAAGGACTTGACAGGCGCCTATGATCGATTGAAACAGGCGGAAGCGCATCTTGTGCAATCGGAAAAGATGCGCAGTCTGGGGCAACTCGTCGCCGGAGTGGCGCACGAGCTGAGCAACCCCATCAGCTTCGTTTCGGCCAACGTCGAGCATCTCCGCACCTACGTCAATGCCCTGGCTCAGGCATTGGACGCCTATGGCAGCCTGCCGCTGCCCGCGGACGAGCGCGCGCGCTGTGAAGCCCGACGACGTGAACTTCAAGTTGACCGCGCCCTCGCCGACCTCCCCAGCCTGCTAGACGACTGTGAAGAAGGCGCCCGGCGGACCAAACGCATCGTCAACGAACTCCGGACCTTCGCGCGCAGTGACCGGCACGACTCCTGGGAATGCGTCGACCTCCATCGCGGCATCGACAGCACGTTGGCGCTCCTCACGCATCGTTTGAAGGAGCACATCACCGTGCATCGGGACTACGACGAGTTGCCGGAAGTCGAGTGCTTGCCGGGACCGCTGAATCAGGTCTTCATGAATCTGCTCGCCAACGCCGCCGATGCCATCGGCCTGAAGAACGGCAACGTGTGGATCGCAACGCGCCTGCTCTCCGCCGACCCGGCGGTACCCGGCGGGCCGATGGTCGCCATTGCCATCCGTGATGACGGCGTCGGCATGCCGCCGGACCTGCAAACCAAGGTGTTCGATCCTTTCTTCACCACCAAAGCGGTGGGACAGGGAACGGGTTTGGGGCTCAGCGTCTCCTACGGCATCGTCGAACGGCACGGCGGCACGCTGGCGCTGGCCTCCGTGCCCGGCGCCGGATCGACCTTCACGGTGACGTTGCCGGTGAGACAGCCTCAGACGCCGCCCCCCACGTCGGGCTGAGCAGTTCACCGCCACGCACGTCGAGCGCGTCCCGTAACCCGTCGCCGAGCACGTGCAACCCCAAAACGGTTAACATCATTGCCAGGCCCGGGAACAGCGCGATGTGGGGCGCGATCAGCAGGAACGAACGCCCATCATTGACCATGGCTCCCCAAGAGGGCGTCGGCGGCTGCACTCCGAGGCCGAGAAAACTGAGGCTCGCCTCCCCGACCATGGCGCCAGCCATGCCGAACGTCGCCTGCACCAGCAACGGGGTGAGTAATTGCGGAAAGATGTGCCACGCCATGACCCGTAGCGGCGTCGCGCCCAATGCAATCGCCGCGCTCACGAACTCGCAATTGCGCCAGGCCAGCACCTCGGCGCGAACCAGGCGCGCGTACCCGGTCCACCCGATCACAGACAGCGCCAGCAGCACATTGCGCAGCGACGGACCGAGGACCGCCGACAACGCAATCGCCAGCAGAATCCCCGGAAAGGCCATGAGCACGTCAATCAACCGCATGATGAGATCGTCCGCACGCCCGCCGGCGTATCCGGCCAGCGCCCCGACCCCCAGTCCGATGCTAGCGGAGATGCCGACCACCAGGACGCCGACCAGCAACGACACGCGAGCACCGTACACGACCCGACTCAGCACATCTCTGCCGAGCTTGTCTTGGCCGAAGGGGTGCTCGAGGCGCGGCGGCCGCAGATCTTCACTCAGATTCTGCGTGGTCGGGCTGTCCCGAATTATGCTCGGGCCCAACAACGCCAGCGTTACAAACAGCAGCACGATCGCCAGCCCGGTCAGTACCTGGGTGTTGGTGAGCGCACGCATCATGGCCGCACCCGCAGCCGCGGATCGACCATGCCGTAGAGCAGGTCCGTCAGCAGGTTGATCGACACGTAGCTGAGCGCGATGACCAGGATGCAGCCCTGCACCAGCGGGTAGTCACGCGTCTGGATCGCCAGCAGCGTCAGGCGACCGAGGCCAGGCCAGGCGAAAATCGTCTCGGTTATGATCGTCCCGCCCAACAGGGCGCCAGCTTGCAGGCCGAGGATCGTAATGACCGGCAACACCGCATTGCGTAACGCGTGACCCAACAGGACCCGCGCCTCGCCGGCGCCTTTGGCGCGGGCCGTGCGGATGTAGTCTTCCTGCAGCCGGTCCAGCAGCGTCGCCCGCAGCATACGTATGAGGATGGCGGCCATCCCCATGCCCAGGGTCAAGGCCGGAAGGACCACGGACGACAGCCCCCCGCGTCCCGACACGGGAGCCCATTCCAGGCCGATGGCAAAGGCGACAATCAACATCGGACCGAGGTAGAAGTTCGGCATGCAGGCACCCAGGACGGCCACGCCTCGGCAGGCAACATCGAGCCTCGAATGCGGGCGCGCAGCGGCGGCGAGGGCCAGAGGAACAGCGATGATCAAGGCAGTCACCAGCGCCGCTGCCGCCAGTTCCAGGGTGGCGGGGTAACGCGCCGCAATCAGCCTGCGGACCGGCCGCCCACTATGCAACGAGCGCCCGAGATCCGCGCGCACCAGATGGCTGAGGTAGCGCGCGTACTGCACCGGCAACGGGAGATCGAGCCCCAACTGGCGGCGCAGCCGCAGCTTGTCGGTGGTGTGGGCCGTCTCACCGAGCATCACATCCACCGGATCACCCGGCACCAGGTGGATCAGGAGGAAGACAAGCGTCACCACCCCGAGGACCGTCGGCACGGCAAGCGCAATTCGTCGCACCACGTAGCGGGTCATGGTCTTGAGTGAGCCGGTGTGCCGGTTAACCGGCGAGCCGGCAAGAGCTTGTCCTTCGAGTCTTGATGCACCGGCATACCGGCATACTGCCGCACTCGCTCACCTCTCTTCGATCCACGCATCTTTCAATGACACGTAGCTGGCATTTGGCTGGATCTCAAAGCCCTGCAGCCGCCGGTTGAGCGCGGCGACGTTGGTCGTCCACCAGAGCGGAATCACCGGCAGCAGTTGCGCCACGCGGTGTTGCACCTCGCCGTAGAGGCGCTGCCGTTCTACTGGATTCAAAGTCCGGCGCGCCGCCTCGGTCAACTGATCGACCGATTCCTCGTGGAAGTAGCCGCGATTGCTGCCATGCGGCGGTGTCTGCGAGGAATGGCAGGTCAGGTAGTAGATGTCAGGATCCTCGATGCCAACCCACGCCAGCGAGTAGAGCTGAAAGTCACCGCGCTTGATGTCGTTGTAAAACGTCGCCCACTCGTAGCTGCGAATGTCCAGCGCCACACCGACCTGCGCCAATTGCTCTTGCAGCACTTCGGCGATGCGCCGGCGCAACTCGATGATTGTCGTCTTGTAGGACAAGCGGAAACGCGGGGCTGGGCCGTCGCCGTCGGGATCCGGGTAGCCGGCCTCGTCGAGCAACTCCTTCGCCCGCTTCGGGTTGTACCCGTAGCTCGCGACGTCGCCGCTGAAGGCCCAATGCGTTGGCGGCAGCAGGCCGCTGGCAGGCATGGCCAGCCCTTTGAGAATCGTCATCACAATGGCACCGCGATCGATGGCGTGAGCGATGGCCTGCCGCACCCGCACGTCGGCCAACCGTGCATCGCGCAGATTCAAACCGAGATACTGAAACGTCGTGCCCGGTCTGGTCGTCACCATAATGTGGCGCTGTTTCCGCAGCCATTCGAGCGAGTCCGGATCGATGCCATTTTGGACGAGATCGAGGCTGCCGCGTTTGAGCTGCAGCAAGCGCGACATTGCGTCGGGCACCACGGTGAATACCACGCCGGCGAGCCGAGGACTGCCCAGCGGGTACAGCGGATTGCGGACCAGCACCAGTCTGTCGTCGGGCGTGAATTCGATCAGGCGGAACGGTCCGGAGCCTACGGGCTGCGCCAGCGGTTTGGACGGCGACGCAGCGATCAGGCCGGCGGGCAGGATGCCGAGACCGGTTACATTCAGGAAAGGGGCGAACGGAAAGCGCAGGCGGAAACGGACGGTCAAACGGTCGAGCGCCTCCACCGCTTGGACAGGATCAAGTTCCTGCTGTTTGGGCGAATGCGTGAGGGGATCGAGAATCGCATCGTACGTCGCCTTCACGTCGCCGGCGGTGACCGGCTGACCGTCACTGAAGCGGAAACCGTCGCGCAGGTGAAAGACGTAGGTTTGAGCGTCCGGCGTTTCCCACGAAGCGGCCAGCTGCGGCAGGCGTCGCGACTGGTCATCGAGACGGGTGAGACCATCGAACAGCAGGTCGCCGATCTGGCTCGCCGTCGCGTCGGTAGCGAAGCGCGGATCGAGCGTGATCGGACCAGTGTCCAGCCCGACCGCGACGTACCCGGAAGGCAGCGAAGGCGCTGCGGCACATCCCACGACGATCCAGCTGAGGATCAACACCAGAATTTTCCGCATCGTCTTGGCGAATCGTGTTGACAGTTTTCCTTGGCCTCTGCTACGGTCAGAATCGTAGTAGGGACGTGAGTCCGTGCCGTGTCAATGCCGAGTCGGTCACGGGATGCGTCACTGGAGGAGCGGCGGAGGGGCGATGGCGAAAATAGGCCGGTTGTTGGCGATAGTGATAGCGAGCGCTGTGGTGCACGGCGCCGCCACGAGTGCCGCCGATCCAGGCACCGACCTCTCGTCGATCACGCCGGCGAAACAATCGCCGGTCCCTGTCCTTCCCGGGCTCGGAACTCAAGTTGAGTTCTGGAAACAAATCTTCGGCACCTACTCTACCCACCAGGTGGTGATCCACGATGCCCTGAGTCTGGACCGCATCTACGAGGTCCTCGACTTCCAATCCTTGTCCGACAGCGGCCTCAGCGATGCGGAGATCACCGCCTACTCGCAGGGCAAAGTGCGGAGTGAGAAAGAACGAATCCGTGCCATTTTGATGCGGCTGCATCAGCTCGCGACCGATCCGGGTGAGCTTTCCCCGGAAGAGCGGAAAATACGGGCCCTGTTCACCGATGTCAACAATCCGTCGAGATTCCTGGAAGCCGCGGCGGAGGACCGCCTGCGCGGTCAGGCCGGATTGCGTGAACGTTTCGCTGCCGGGGTGGAGCTCTCGCGCCGCTACCTGCCGGAGATGGAAGTTATTTTTCGTCGCGAGGGGCTACCGATCGAACTGACGCGCCTGCCGCTGGTGGAGTCGTGCTTCAACGTGCGGGCCTATTCCAAAGTCGGTGCGGCCGGCATCTGGCAATTCATGCCGGCGACCGCTCGCCAGTACATGCGCGTCGACCGCGCCGTCGACGAGCGGCGTGATCCCATCGTCTCCACCCGTGCGGCGGCCGAGTATTTGCGGGCAAACCACGAGGTGCTGGGAAGCTGGCCGTTGGCGATCTCGGCGTACAATCACGGGCGGGCCGGGATCGCCAATGCTGTTGCCACGGTCGGCTCTTCCGACCTGGTGCGAATTATCCACAATTATCATGGGCCGGCCTTCAAGTTCGCCTCGCGGAATTTCTACGCTGAATTCATTGCCGCGCTCGATGTGGAGCGGAACTTCGCCAAGTACTTTGGGGAGTTGCACCCTGCGCATCCGCGACGGACGGAAAGCGTGGTCATCCCCACCCATGTTGCTTTCAAGACCGTCACCCGAGCGAGCAACGCCGAAGTCGACACCCTGGTGGACCTCAATCCCGCGCTCACGCACGACGTGATCTCCGGAAAACTGCGGGTGCCCAAGGGGTACCTCCTGCGCCTTCCGGCTGGTTCGGCTGCCGGCTTCAAGGTCCGCTATGCGAATTTGTCGACGCAGGAAAAGCAGGAGACGCCGAAGCTACGTTACGTGGCGCACCGGGTGAAACCTGGGCAGACCTTGGCTGGAATCGCGAAGCGCCACCGCACGACGGTGGCTGCGATCCGGCGCCGGAACAATCTGCGCGCCACGCGTCTCCGCGCCGGCCAGAGCCTGAAGATCCCAACGACCTGACTACGACGGCACCCGAATCCTCCGGGGAACAGCGACGACGGGCGGAACCCGGCAGCACATCAATGGTCACCCGAGTGGTGAGCGCTCGCCGTTTGATCGCGCTGCCGCGCGAACTTGACGTACAAGTAGACCGCGACCACGGCTGCGGCAAAGGCGACCATGCCGGCACGCCCGAGGTACTTCTCAATCGTGGTCCAGTTGTTGCCGACGAAATAGCCGATGAGGGAAAACGTGGCTGCCCACGCCACGCCACCGCACACGTTGGCAACAAGGAACCAGTGGTAAGGCATTCTCGACATGCCCGCGACCACGGGGGCAAAGGCTCGCAGGTACCCCACAAACCGACCCAGGAACACCGTCTTGCCACCGTGTTCGGCAAAGAACCGGCGCGCCTGATCCAGGTATTCGGGTTTGAACAGGAGATAGCGCCCATACTTGCGGAAGAATGCTTCCCCAAACCGGTAGCCGATGAAGTAGCCGACACTATCCCCGAGTATCGCTCCGGCCGAAGCCAGTCCGATGACGGCGGTGAGATTCAGGTCGCCGCTTCCGGCAAACAGCCCGGCAATCACGATGACGCTTTCGCCTGGCACCACCAAGCCAACGAAGGCGGAAGTCTCGAGGAACGCCATGACGAAGACGATGTAGTAACCCCAGGCTAGCAGGTGGGAGAGAATGAAGTTCAGTATGCGCTCGTCCACTGGCCGCTCATCCGAAACGGGATGGTATCACAGAATACGCCATGGGCGGATGAAGCATCCGACTTGATCTCCTCTATCTGTTCTGCGACCTGGACGTTGCTGACAGCGGCAGCAAAATGGTAGCAGTCTGGAGCTAGGGGAAGGCGAACCAGTTGGTTTTCGCAAGGGCCGGGGTGGTGGAACTGGCAGACACACAGGACTTAAAATCCTGTGGGGGTTTCCCCCGTACGGGTTCGAGTCCCGTCCCCGGCACTGATTTTTCAAGCACTTAGCTGGCCTCCCCTGACGCCTTGCCGGTGGGCAATGCGACAACTTTCCCTAACCCGTCCCTAACGGGCGCCCCGACCTTCTCGGCAGCCGCGCGCAAGTCGCCCTCGGAAGTCACATTGTAGCGGTCGAAAATGCTGCGCGTCTTGTGTCCAAGGATCTGCATCGCCACGCGCTCGGGAACCCCGCTCCTGACGTAGTTGCGGGCGGCCGTGCGGCGGAAGTCGTGCAGGGTGCGGCCCGCGATGCCAGCTCGATCGCACGCGCTCCGCCACGCGGCGTAGTAGTCACGAATGGGGCGCCCGTCGTGATGGAAGACACGCCCCACAATGCAGCTCCGCTCGCGCTCGACTTGCGAGGTTTTCTGCCGCCAAGCCTGCAACGATTCGAGGGCCTCCAGCGGCAGATAGACGAGACGGCCTTGTTTGTTCTTCGTGGTTCCAGGGTCGAGCCGCACGGTGCCGGCGTCAAGATCCACGTGGCGCCATTCGAGAGTCAGCAACTCGCCGCGGCGCCAGCCCGTCCAGTAGGCAAAGGTCGCCAGCGGTTGCAGGTAGTCGGGTAGCTGCTTCCGCACGCCCTCCAATTCCGCGCGCTCGAAAAAGCCGGTGCG
>DASVHW010000204.1 GCA_036382395.1 Candidatus Binatia bacterium
GCGAGCTGTCGGTCTGACGGATTCGAGCTACGGACCGATGTGGACCACAATCTGCGCCGGCGCGCCGACGTTGCGGTCGGTGTCTCGCAAACGCACGGTCAACACCGTGTCCCCCTGCGGGAATTGATCCGGCGTATCGACCAGCGAACAGAATTCGATCTTACTACTGGACGGATCCGCGTAGCCGTACACTCCGGTGCCGATTCCGTTGATGGAGTCCTGCACGCAGGCGTCGAGCGCAGACCGGCCGGCGGGCTTTCCCTCGCCATCGACGAAGCGACAGGCAAGGTCATTGACGCTGTTGATATTCTGTTGCGTCGGATCGAAATTTGGGGGCCAGATGGCCGGAACACCCCCTGCACCAGGCCCGGAACGGTCACACACGGCTGGGCTCCCGTTGCCCAGCGGGTTCGAGGCCTCAATCTGCAGATCGGGAAAACCTGTGCGATCAGGTTGATAGGTGGTTATGGTTAGTAGGTTCAAGAGGTCCACGCCCACGCCATTCGGGCTTGGCTTCCCCTCGACGACAATGTGGAACCCGAAGGAGCCCGAATACCGAAAAACGGCGAGCCCATCCGCATTCGTACCACTGGACGGAACCAACGTGTCATCAGAATTGGTGAGCCCGAAGAACGTCACCACCGGCCCAATCGGCGGCGTTGGGCTCGCCGTGGGTGACGGGGTTGTCGTTGGTGTCGGCGACGGCGTAACAGTTGCGGTACGGGTTCGCGTCGGTGAAGGGCGTGTGGGGGTCCGCGTCGCCGTCGGTGCCTGGCTCGGGGACGGACTCGGTGTTGCCGGCGTGGATGACGGCGCACGGGTCGCCGTCGAGGTTCGCGTCGGCGTCAATGTTGGGACGACCGTGGGCGTACGTGTCGGACTGAGCGTCGGTTGAGGGGTGGCGGTAGCAGTTGGCGGCACAGGGGTCGGAGTGAGCGTCGGCGTGAAGGTCGATGGCGGGAGGCCGGGTGCGACGCGGACGATGAGTTGCTGCAGCGGGCCGAGGTTGCCGTTCTGGTCACGCAGCTGCACGCTCAGCAGCGTATCGCCCAGTGGAAACGCCAGCGCCAGAGGAACCTGCATACAAAACTGCACCTGCGTTCCGACACCGACGAAGGCGTTGTCGCCAAATTGGTTCTGCGTGCAAGCAGAGCCGGGCGCAGTGGCCGACACGAAATTGCAGGCCAGAAGGTTCAATGCGTCAGCCACCGTCTGTGTCAGCCCGAAATCCGGAGGGTTCACCGCCGGCACGCCGCTACCGCAGACCGGGCGACCGCTATCACCCAGTGCGTTGCTGCTCTCGATCTGGAGATCCGGCCGTTGCGCAGGATTATGGGGATCCGAGAGAAACGTTACGAGACCGGGGGCAACGCCGCTCAAGCCTGTCCGGCCTTCGATTACCAGGTATAAACCCGAGCCGGCGCCGCTGAAGAACACAGGGACTCCATCGATCAGTCCCAGCGGGTCGAACGGGGCCCCGTTCGCACCGGCCAGCCCGACATATGTGAGGACGGGACCAGCTGGCAGAGGCTTCTCGATGATCTCGACGAGGGAGATGAAGTCTGCGCTCTCGATCCTACCGTCACCGTTCGCGTCCGCCGCCGCACAAGCCAGCGGAGCATCGCTGAACACGGCGGCCGCCAGTATGGACAGGTCATCTCCATTGACCCTGCCGTCGCAGTTCGCGTCCCCGGGGGCCGCCGCCGCAACCCTCGCAACCGGAACGCTGATCAAGGCCACAAGCAGCACGCTTATCCGGCCAAGTTGGCGCCCGCACCTTCTCATCTTCAATTCGCTAGCATCCGGCAAGCTATCGAATACGCAGGACGGGCGCAATTGAGCGCGAGCGCTGCGTTTGACGCAGCAGCCAGGTGACAATGGGGATTGCCTTGGGAGCGCCAACCTGACCGAATGCCTGCGGCGGCCCTGCCGATGCGCGCCAGCAACAGCGTTCAGCTGTGATCTGAGCTAACCAGTTGCCGGTGATCGATACGGGAATGCTGCTGGCGGTATCCCGGACAGCTCCACCCCGGCCTCTGCTAAGATGTGGCGTAGCTGTTGGATGCTGACACTGCCTACGACGCGTTGTCGCAGCAGCGCGGCGTGCAGCGTGTGCAAGGACCAGTCGTCTCGGGCAACACCGTATTGCCGCGGATCGGACGTCGCGACGCGGACGATGGCGTGCTGGATGTCCGGCGTCAGCACGGCTTGACGAGGTAGGGTGTGCAAACCGAGAATCCCGAACCGGCGGAACCGTCTGAGCCACCGACGAACGGTGCCCCGCCCCACATGCAGGGCGGCGGCGATTTCCATTTCGTTCAGTCCGCGGCCACTCGCCAAAACAATGTGCGCACGCAGACTCCGGTCCCGGCGCGGTCCCTGCGCGAGGCTCTCGAGCGCCCGCTTCATCTCATTACTGAGCGGGCCGACGGGCCGGCCAGCGCGCCGCCAATACGCCGCCGGCAGCGGCAACCCTCGCAACAACTGTCGCAAGCCTTCGACGCTGATCGCCTGCACCACACCGCGACGGTAGAGATGGGCACGCAGTCGGCGAAGCGACCAGTAGGCATGCGATTCGGTGGCGCTGCCCGGAGAGTGCATCGCCACCCGGGCGATTTCATCGCGCACGGCTTCCGAAAAGGCGATGTTCTTCGGTTTGCCAACTCCCGCATGGAGCAAGCCGTGCAGGCCGTTGGCCTCGAAGCGCCGCACGCAATTCCGCACCGTGTTGGGGTGTACTCCTACCGCATCGGCGATGGCGGGAATCGACATGCCGCGCGCACGGCCCAGCACGATACGTGCGTGGCGTGCCACATTCGGCGGTGCCTCACCTGCAAGCCACTCCAACTCCGACTCTAAGGCTGGCGTAAGCCACACCCGGCGCGTCATGAGGCGTTGCATCCTAGCGGACCACCCATCTATGCCTACCTCCCTCCAAGGAACTTCCCTCTCCGTTAGCCTGGCGCCGTGGAAACGAACGTCGCAGAACCGTCACGTCCTGCAAAAACCCCAATGCTTCCCTGTAGCTGCGCACCGAGCGAACCAGCGGTCGACTCCCACCCAAATTGCGCCGCATGATACTTGTTCGACACCCCGGCCGCAACACATGGCACACATGGCCGGGCTCGCCCTGGGAGTGGTCCGGAGATAATTCCCAGCGACCCTTGCCGTGCAACCTCGGATTCCGTATACATGCTTTTTGGCCATGTCATGCTGGACCTTATAGAGAAATTGATACGCAACTCTCTTTTGGTCCACGTCAACCGATGCTATAAGATCGGCTGTCGGAAAGGAGGTGATGGCAGATGAAAAGACTGATGACTTTGGTACTCGCTGCACTGTTGTCCCTCGGCGTAGCTTCTGTGAGCTTGGCTCAGGAACCCGCAGGCGACCAGCCCTTTGCTACCCCTGGCGCGGAACGCGGCAAAGCTCCGAAGAAGCACAAAAAGAAACATCACAAGCAGAAACACCACAAGAAATCGCACAGGAGAGCAAGAAGAACCCCAGCAGCCGCAGACGAAGTGAATTGAGGTAGGGCCACGCTTGCCGGAGGGGACAGTCCACTTTCTGCCCCTCCGGTCGTGTACCTCTTCATCGAGCCATCCCTTCGAACTTGACCCAGCCGAGAGCCCAGCGGCGGACATCGCGATAGTCCCTGATGCAATAGGGAGCGATGCGCTTCCCTTGCACTGGCCATCCAAGCCGTCTACTGAGTAGGGCGTGCTTCGCACCCTAATTTCGGCGCGCCCGTCGAGGCGGTTTGTGTTCTTTGTGGCCCTGGTGGCTGCGACCGGTGCGATTGCCCTGGCGCGTGCCCGCACCGACCTTCCCTTGACCCCGAACACGGTGCGGGATGCGATTCGCGGCTGGGGAACCGTGGCGCCGCTGATTTTCACGGGCGCCTTTGTCCTGAGGCCCTTCATCTTCTTCCCTTCAACCTTGCTCTTTCTGGCAGGCGGCTTGGCCTTCGGCGTCGCCTGGGGCACCTTCTATGCCGCAGCCGGCGCCACGATCGGCGCCGTGATCGGCTTCACCATCGCCCGCATTTTCGGCCGTGACTTCGTGCGAGAGCAATTCGGCGACCGCTTGCCCGATCTGCAGCAGTCACGTTGGGGGTTCGGCTTGGTGGCACTCCTGAACCTCATTCCCATCGTGCCGATGACCGCCATCAACTACGGCGCCGGTCTCTCCAGCATGGAGTTGCTGCCGTTCACGGTGGCGACGGCAACGGGACTCAGCCCCCGCGCGTTCGCCTACAGCTTTTTCGGCCACTCGCTGCTCGACATCAGATCGAAGGAATTCCTTCTCGCGGCTGCTCTCCTGCTGGCCTTGTTGGTCATTCCGCTGATCGTGCAGCGACAGGTGGCCAGGCGGGGCAAACGGCAAACGGTGCCGCGCAACGCCTAGCCTCCCGCCAAGCCTCCGACTGGTTCACATATAATAGCCGCCGTTGGGCGAGATCACCTGGCCCACGGTATAGCTGGAGTCGTCGCTGGCGAGGTACAATGCCACCGCCGCCACTTCCGGCGGGGTGCCGAGTCGGCCAATAGGCGACTGCAGTGCCACCATCCGTTTCATCGTCTCGTCCATCATGTCGAGGAGCGGCGTGTCGATGAATCCAGGGGCAATCGCGTTGACGTAGATCCCCCGGCCGATAACCTCGCGGGCCACGGCCTTGGTGAAGCCGATGATTCCCGCCTTGGCGGCCGAGTAGTCGGGCGAGGTCGGCAAGCCGGCGGTGCCGGCAACCGAGGCCATGTTGATGATCTTTCCCGCACCTTTCGGCTCCATGATCTTCAGGGCTTCACGGGTACAGTAGAAGGTGCCGTCGAGGTGAATCGACAGCGTCCGCCGCCACTGCGAATCGAGCATCGTTCGGGTGGCGCCCACCGAAGTCGTGGGGCGGCCACCGCTCAACACCTCCGCCAACACGCGCCCGAAATTGCTTTTCACTTCGTCGCTCACCACCGCGATGCCGGCGTTGTTCACCAGAATATCGACGGTGGTCCATGCCTCGATCAGCTGTTCGAAGATGGCACGCACCTCGACACTGTCGGAGACGTCCGCGATCAAGGTCATCGCTTCGCCGCCCGCCGCCCGGATCTCTTGCGCCACGCCCTCGGCACTGTCGCGACGGATATCGTTGATTGCAACTTTGGCACCCTCCCGCGCAAACGTCAGCGCGATCTCACGCCCCAGTCCAGATCCGGCTCCTGTGACCAGCGCCACCCGCCCTGCCAGTTTCATCATGATCTCTCCTTTCGATGCTGTGCAGACCCTGCCGACAATCGACCGGGTGAAGGTAGAAAAACGGCCGCAGTTTGTCCACGTTGTCAGTCACCGTCATCCCGGAAGCACGAGGGCGGGCCAACGCCACCCCAAGGTGAACCGAGGCGAAACAACCCCACGGCGGGATCGGGCGGCTGACCGCTAAACTGCTTATTCGTTGACGATACGGTAGACAATTGTGTACTGGCCCTGCCCCCGAGCGCCGGCCGCCCACCCTCCCGTTTCATGGCGGCATGGCACCACGTTTGCTGCGTGCTCCACCCTGAGGAGACCGATTATGGCGCGTGCACCACGTTTCATGACCGAGAAGATCCGTTCGCAAGCACTCGAATCTGAGGAAATGCTGCTCCTGGCGGTGCTCGAACAAGCTATTGCCGATCTCGACGATCCGTGCCCGGCCGTGCGCGCCGAGGCTTCGGCGTATGTCTTCTCGTACGACAGCGACTACAGCGTCTTCAGCTTCGACTCGGTCTGCTCGTACTTCAAGCTCTCCACGACCGCTGTTCGCGAGGCATTGCGGGCACGGGTCAGGGAACCGCATACCACAACTCGATCATACGAAACGGCGGCGTGAACGACCGCCGTGCAAGAACGGGGAATTGATTCCCCGCCATCCCTCCAGCCAGCGCGGTAGTTCCCCTGCGTCTGCGGTCGGCCGGATGCAGACCGTCCTGAGAACCGGGTTGGGGCAGCCCCAATCCCACTGCACCGCCTCAAGCCTCTCGGGATTGTACAACTCGAACGAGGATGATACGCGGGCGAAGCTCGAGATGACGAGGTGACGTCACATGGATCTGTCTTACACCCCTGAGCAAGAAGCGTTTCGCCGTCAGGTGCGCAAGTGGATCAAGGCGAACCTGCCGGCGCGTGAAAAAGACGCCCAACCGCTCGAGTCGGCTGATCCCACGCGCATCCAGCATTACAAAGATTGGCAGCGAAAGCTCTTTGAGGCTGGTTACGTCGCCATGGGCTGGCCGAAGGAATACGGCGGCCGGGCCGCCGATGTCGTGCAGCAGGCCATCGTCAACGAAGAGCTGCTGCTCGCACGCGCGCCCGGTCTGATCGGCATGATGGGTATCCTGATGGTGGGGCCGACGCTGATCCAATTCGGTACGGAGGAACAACGCCGCCGCCATCTGCGGAAGATTCTCACCGCCGAAGACATCTGGTGCCAGGGATACTCAGAGCCGGGATCAGGGTCGGATCTCGCCTCGCTGAAAACGCGCGCTGAGTTGGTAGGCGACGAATTCATCGTCAATGGCCAGAAGGTGTGGACCACCAATGCGCAGTTCGCCGACTGGATGTTCTGCCTGGTCCGCACCGATCCCGAGGCATCCAAGCACCGCGGCATTTCGTACTTGCTCATCAACATGAAAACAGCGGGGATCACGGTGCGGCCGTTGATCCAGATGACCGGCGAGGGCGGCTTCAACGAGGTGTTCTTCGAAGACGTGCGCGTGCCGCGCCAGCATCTCGTCGGTGAACTGAATCAAGGCTGGCTGGTGGCCAACGCCACGCTGCAGCACGAACGCAACATGCTCGGCTCAACCATCCGCACGCAACAGATGTTGAACGGGGTGCTGCGTCTGGCGCGGCAGCGGCTGCGCTACGGCCGGCCAGCTGCCGACGACCCGGTCTTACGACAGCGCCTCGCTGATCTCCTGATTCGCGTCGAAGCCATGAAGTATCATGCCTATCGACAGTTGACTGACAGCATCAAGAAGCGGCCACCGGGCATCGGCGCGTCGGTGAACAAGCTCGTGTCGACCGAGTTGAACCATGCCCTCGCCGCGATGGCACTCGAGATCATGGGCTCGTACGGCTTCCTGGGTCGCGCCTCGCGCCGGGTCATCGATCGCGGCGTCTGGCCGATCGAATTCATGTACACTCTCGGCCTGATCATCGGCGGCGGCACTTCGCAGATCCAGAAGAACATCATCAGCGAGCGTGGCCTGGGCATGCCGAGGCACTAAGAGAAGCGGCCAGCGATATGGACTTCGGACTTTCAGAAGAGCAGGAATTGCTGCAACAGAGCGCCCGGAATTTCTTGGCGCACGAGTGCCCGACAGCCTTGGTCCGCGACGTGATGCGTGAGGGCGACGGGTTTCCACGCACCCTGTACGACAAGATTGCGCGCATGGGGTGGACAGGCTTGATTGTGCCGGAAGCAGTCGGTGGTCTCGGCCTGAGTATGCTCGACCTGGCGGTGCTGGCGGAGGAGATGGGACGCGCGGCGCTGCCTGGGCCTTTCTTCTCCTCATCGGTGCTGGCGGCCATGAGCCTGATTGCCAGCAGCGCACGCAGCCACAAGCGGGAGTGGTTGCCACGCCTCGCGCGTGGCGATGCGGTCGGCACGCTGGCCTTTCTGGAAGAGAGCGATCGGCTCGACGCAGCGGGGATTGCCGCCCGCTGCGCCAAGACGCGCAACGGCTACCGTCTCAATGGCACCAAACTTTTCGTCACCGACGCGCACGTCGCCGATTTCATCGTGGCGGCGTTCCGCGGCCGTGGCACTGGCGAGGCGGGGGTGACGCTGTTTGTGATCCCGCGCGACACGCCGGGGATTTCGGTCAGCCCGTTATCAAACGTCGATCAAACACGGCGGCCATGCGAGGTGGTGTTCCGCAACGTCGACCTGCCCTCGAGCGCTCGCCTGGCGGATGACGGCGCGGGTTGGAAGGTGTTGAGTCGGGTAATGGATGCCGCTTGCGTGGTACTCGCCGCCGACAGCCTCGGAGGTGCGCAACGCGCTCTGGAGATGAGTGTCGAATACTCCAAGGTGCGTCAGCAGTTCGGGCGGCCCGTCGGTTCCTTCCAAGCCTTGAAGCACATGGCGGCCGAGATGGTGAGCGACATCGAGCCGGCGCGATCGCTGGTGTGGTATGCCGCCTATGCCTTCGACCACGAACGGCGTGGCGCCTCGCGCGCCGCCTCGATGGCCAAGGCACGGCTCAGCGACGTCTATTGTCGTACCACCAACCATGCCGTCCAGATGCACGGCGGCATCGGCTTCACCTGGGAGCACGACCTGCACTTCTGGTTCAAGCGCGCCAAGTGGAACGAGACGGCCTTCGGCGACGCGACTTTCCACCGCGAGCGGGTCGCGCAACTCGCGGGATTGTGAAGCCGCCGCCTCTTCCTCGACACGCAGCCAAGAGAAGGCTGCACTCGGGACAGCGGGCAGCTCTCTTTCCGAGGCGAATGAGCCCACCCTTTATGAACGGCAGTTTAGATTCCGTTCACGTTCTGTTCACCGCGCTCATGCCAGTCTGTAACGGTCGCACGGAAGATTCTGTGGCGTCCTTCACGCTTGATGGAATGGGAAAGTCGAAACCTGCGGACTGGAACCAATCAGACGGCGGGGCCGTGCCGTCGTTCGTCCCTGCCGCTCTTCGGCGCGGCCATCGCCATCGCCAGTCTGCTCTCTTCCACGCGATCTCTCGCTGAGGCCCTCGGCGTCGACGATTGTGTCCGCCTGGCTCTGGCGCGTTCACCTGCGGTGCACGCGGCCGGGTTCGACATCGATGCCGCGGCCGCGCGGGTGAACGCGGCACGCGCGGCGTATGTGCCGCGCCTGCTGGCCGAAGGCGAGTACGGTCACTCTGAGGGCTTCGACGAAGTCATCACCAATGGAGGCAGTACGGCCGCGCTGCTGACGCTCCAAGCGACGCTGCTCGACGGCGGCCTGCGTGACGCGCAGTTTGCGGCGGCGCGGGCACGGCTGCAATCGGCGAAGGCGATCGAGCAGCAGCGGCGTGCCGACGTTGCGCTGGCCGTGAGGTCAGCATATTTCGCCGCCCTCGCCGCCCGCGCCGAAACCGGGATTCACCGCGACAACGCCCGTATGCTGCGCGACTACGTAGCGTTATTGCAGCGGCAGGAAGACCTCGGCCTGGCGTTTCATACCGATGTGCTCCGCGCGCAACTCGCCGTGGAAACGGCGCGGAGCGCACGACGCGCCAGCGCCGCGCAACTTGCCACCGCCCGGAGTCAGTTGAACGCGCTCTCCGGTATCGAAGGAACCGCCGAGTCCCTCATTGAGCCTCAGGCCATGCCGCTGGCTGCAGCGACCGGCGCGATGATCGACGCGAGCCCGGTGATGGCCGATGCGTGGGCCACGGTCGAGGCTGCTCGACGGGAAAGCGACGCCGTACGCAGTGAGCGGCGCGCACACATGACGCTCACCGCCAGTGGTGGGGCCCTCGGGGTGCGGCCGGCACCGACGTTCCGCGACCATGGCGGCGGGCAATTCCTGCTTGGCTTCACCGTGCCCTTATATGATGGCGGTGGCACCGCCGCCCGTGTCGCCGCCGCCGCGGCTGCTGCCAAAAGCACGGAGGCCAATCTCGAGCAATCACGGCAGGCAATCACGGTTGCGCTGGCGCGCGCCGCTGCCGAGGCGCGTCGCGCCCAGGGCGATGTGGCGGCGTGGCAGCGCGCCATTCCCAAGGCCGAGGACAATTTTCAGCTCCTGCGCGCGCGTTACTTCGGCGGCGGCAATGTACGGCTGCTGGAAGTGCTTGACGCCCTGACTCAGTACGTCGATGCCCGACTCAACGTGCCGCGAGCGTTGTTCGCGTATCGCGTCGCCATCGCCACGCGGGAGCAGATCCTCGGAGCGGTGCCGCAATGAAGATGTGCACCCCCGTCGCAGGTTGTCTCGGCGTTCTTCTGAGCTTCGCGGCCGCGAGTTGTCACCCAGCGACAGAGCCGCCCGAACCAGAGCAAGCTGCGCCCATCCGCGTCCAGGTTGCCCCGGTGCGCCGGGCCGAGATCGCCGACGTCCTGGCAGTAACGGGCGAGACGGCAGCCCTCTCGGTGCTGCGCTTGGCCTCGCCCGTGGCTGGACGGGTGACCCTGCTGACGGTGCGCCCCGGCGATCAGTTGGCCGCGGGCGAGGTGGCCGCACGTGTCATCCCGCTTGAGAACGAAGCAGCCGTACATGGCTTTGCGTTGCTCGAAGGCGTCGGCGCATTCAGCCTGCGGGAGCAAGAGGCCGCCCGCAGGTTAGGCAAGGCGCTCAGCGTGCGGGACATTCCGTTGCGCGCATCGTTTCCAGCAATGGTTGCCGAGCGCCTGCGCAATCCCGGTGAACACGTAGTGCAGAATGACGTCTTGCTGGAGCTCTTCGATCCGCGTTCCTTGTACGTCATTGCGCAGGTGCCGGTTGACGCGGCCGCTCGGGTCACCACGGGTTTGCCGGTTCAGGTCCACAGCGCCGGCAGCACGACTGCTGGGCAGGTCGCCGCCCTCGTGACCTCGTTAACGCCGCAGACGCTTACGGTGCCGGTGCGGATCTCCCTGGCAGCCCCATTGCAGCCGCCGCTCCTGCACGCCGCGGTCGAATGCCGGATCACCGTGGCGCGTCACCTAGAGGCCTTGATCATTCCGCGGTCGTCACTGGCCTCTTCCATTGCAACCGATAGCGGCACGGTCGTGGTTGCGGTCAACGGCCTGACGCAGCAGCGCGCGGTTCAGCTAGGTTTGCGGACACCGACAGAGGTCGAAGTCACCCAGGGTCTCTCCGCCGGTGATCTGATCCTCACCCAAGAGCCGTATGCCTTACCGGACGGTACCCGCATCGAGGCTGCCGTGACCGACGGAGATCCCGCACCATCCCACCCGACCGCAGATGACGCTGGGCCACCTCATCGCTCGTAATCGCACGGCGATCCTGGGGATCACCGCGATGCTGGCAGCGGCCGGTCTGGCGGCCACTTGGACCATGCCGGTGTCCATCTTTCCGGAGGTTGCCTTCCATCGTATCACCGTCATTGCCCGCTCCGGGAACCTGCCGGTGGAGCAGACGCTTACCGCAGTGACGCAACCGGTCGAGAACGCCCTGGCCGGCATTCTCGGCCTCCAAACCATCCGCTCGATGACCACGCGCGGCGGTGTGCAGCTGGATCTCTTGTTCGACTGGAATACGGACATGCAACGCTCCCTGCAACTGGCGCAGGCAGCGATGGCACAAGCGATCGGCGGGCTCCCTCCAGGTACGGAATTCGAGGCGCGCCTCCTCGACACATCCGCCTTCCCGATCGTCGGCATCGCCGTGACCTCGCGGCAGCGCAGCTTGGCGCAGCTCTCGGATTTCGTCATCTACGAAGCCGCGCCGCAAATGCGCACCATCCCCGGCGTGTACCGGGTCGAACTGAGCGGCGCCAAGATTCGCGAGTATGCCTTGACGGTGGACCCGGTGGCCCTGACGGAGCACCATCTCGATCTCGCCGCGGTTGAGACCGCCGTCCGCAACGCCAACATCATCGCCGCCAGCGGTCAGGTGCGTGACGGCTATCAGCTCACCCTCACCGTCGTGCGTGGCCAGGGTATCGAGCCAAGCTCTCTGTTGAGTGTCGTGGTCGCCGAGGACCACGGCATCCCGGTCACTCTCGGGAACATTGCTCGCATTGATGCGAGCCTGCGCGAGGATTTTACCCGCGTGGCGGCAGACAGCGAAACGGCGGTCTTGATCGGCGTATCGCGGCAACCGAACGGTAACGCCGTCACCATCTCCACCGGCGTGCGGGAACGCATGGCCGCGCTGGCGCGTACGCATCCCGAATATCATTTCTCCGCCTTCTACGATCAGGCCGATCTGGTCCGCAACGCTGTCGGCAGCGCGCGCGACAGCATCGCCATCGGCTTGCTCCTGGCGGTCGCCACCATCTTCCTGTTCATCGCCGACCTGCGCACCACGTTTGTTGCCGCCGCGGTGATCCCGGCCACGGTGTTGATCAGTTGCATCGTCCTGCGCGGGTTCGGTATGAGCTTCAACCTGATGACCCTGGGCGGCATCGCTGCCTGCATCGGTCTCATCTTGGACGACGCCATCGTGGTGGTGGAGAATCTGCATCGGCATCGGACCCTGGGAGAAACGGGAGAAGCCGGGATGGTGACGTCGATCGGCGAAATAGGCCGGGCGCTCCTCGGCTCGACCCTGACGCCGGTGGTCGTGTTGATCCCGCTGGGTTTACTCACCGGCGTGCCCGGAGCGTTCTTCCGTCCGTTGGCGGTAACCATGTCGGTGGCGCTGCTAGCCTCGCTGGTGCTGGCGTTGAGCTTCACCCCCGCGTTGGCGACGGTACTGGAGCCTGCCAACTTGCGTCCCATCCGTCAGGGTCCCGGCGATCGGATGGCGGCGCGGTTGACTCGGTTGTACACCCACGGCCTGCGCTGGACACTGCAGCACGCGTGGATGGCGCTGGGTACGGGAGTCGGACTGGTGCTGCTCGCGTGGCTGGCATACGGGCACGTCGAGACCGGTTTCGTGCCGGAGATGGACGAGGGCGCATTCGTCCTCGACTATTGGGCGCCTGCGGGCACGGCATTGGAAGAAACCGTCAGCCTGCTCGAAAAGGTCGATGAGATCCTCAAGCACACTCCGGAAGTGACGTCCTTCTCCCGCCGGACGGGCGCGGAGTTGGGCTTCATGCTGACAGAGACCAACCGCGGCGATTACAGCATCCGGCTGCGGCGCGGGCGGCGGCGCGAGATCGAACAGGTCATGGACGACATCCGAGACCAGGTGCATTCGCGCGCACCCGGATTGCGGGTGGATTTCGTGCAAATACTGCAGGACATGATCGGAGACTTGAGCGGCAACCCGACTCCCGTGGAGATCAAGCTTCTCGGCGGCGATCAGAGTGCGTTGCAAACGGCGGCGCGGTCTGTCAACGCCCTCGTCGCGCCGATTCCGGGCGTCGTCGACAACTTCGACGGCATCACCGCAGTCGGTCCGACCTATCGGGTCGACGTAGACGAGCGGCGCGCCAACCTGATCGGGCTCAACGCTGCCGCGATACAGCACTGGCTGGAAACGGCGATTACTGGAACCATCGTCGGGCGAGTGCTCGAAGGCGACCGTGCCATCCCGCTGCGCCTGCGCTACCCCGAGGGCTTTCGCGAGCGCCTGGATGGAATCGACAACCTCACCCTGATCGCACCGCAGGGGAAGTTGGCGCCTCTCAGCTCCCTGGCTCGCCTGGAAGCGGGGCCGGTGGCCGTACAACATACGCGGGAGAACCAGCGTCAACTCGTGCGCGTGACGGCGCGACTGAGCGGGCGCGATCTCGGTTCGGTGACCCGCGACATCCAGAGCGTACTCGGCCGGAAGCTGTCGCTTCCCGCCGGCGTCGCGCTCGAGTATGGCGGGCTGTACGCCAGTCAGCAGCAGGCCTTCGCGGAGTTGCTGTTGGTGTTCCTTGCTTCCGTCGCCTGCCTGGCCGCGCTACTATTGCTGGAATTTGGATCGGTCGCAGCGGTCGTGGCCATCGTGAGCGGCAGCAGCTTGGCGCTCTCCGGCAGCCTGGCGGCGCTGTGGATAACCGGGACGGCGCTCAATGTCTCTTCCATCGTCGGCATGATCATGGTCGTGGGGATCGTCGCCAAGAACGGCATTCTGTTGCTCGATTTCGCCGGCCGTGAGTACGCCAGCACGGGGGACTTGGAGAGCGCGCTGATACGGGCGGGCGCTGTCCGCCTGCGGCCGATCCTCATGACCTCGATGGCGGCGGTCGCCGGCCTGGCGCCGTTGGCCTTCGGTTTGGGAGCCGGTGGCCAGATGCAGCGGCCCCTGGCAATCGCCATTCTCGGCGGCGTCTCGCTGTCGATGCTGTTCTCGCTGATCGGCGTGCCGCTGCTGTATCTCTTACTCGCTCGGCCGACACGCCCGGGAGCGGAATCCAGCCATGCGTCTCTTGGTAGTTGAAGACGAGCAGACCCTCGCTCGGTACCTGCAGCGCGGACTCGAAGAAGCGGCGTGGACCGTTGACGTCAGCGGATCGGCCGAGGATGCCTGGCAACTGCTCCTCCTCAACCCCTACGATCTGGCGATCCTCGACCTTGGCTTGCCCGGCGCAGACGGCGGTGAGTTGCTGCGCCGTGTACGCGAAGCGGGAATGGACATACCGGTCCTCATCCTGACCGCGCGTGGCTCGGTCGAGGATCGAGTGGCGGGGCTCAATGCCGGGGCGGACGATTACCTGAGCAAGCCGTTTGCGTTCTCCGAACTGCTGGCACGCATCCACGCCCTCTTGCGTCGGGGACACGAGCAGCGCGCGGTCTGGCTGCAGGTTGGCGATCTGCAGCTCGACCTGCTGCGGCGCCAAGCGCAGCGCGGAACGCGTCACATCGATCTCACCGCCCGTGAATTTGGCGTGCTGGAATACCTCATGCGCCACGCCGGTGAGGTGGTCACCCGCACCATGCTCGCCGAGCATGTGTGGGGCGACCACTACGATTCGCTCTCCAACCTGATTGAGGTCTTCATCAACCGGCTGCGCAAGAAACTCGAGGTGGACGGCGCGCCGCGACTGCTGCACACGGTGCGCGGAGCGGGTTATGTCATCCGCGAGGGAGCCTTGTGAAGCGATCCATTCGTGTTCGGTTGTTGGTATGGGTGCTGGCGCTGGTGGTACCGTTGTCGGCCGCTGCCGGGTGGCTACTGATCCAAGTCTTCGGAAATCAGCTGCTGCATGACTTCGACGTCGCGCTACAGGAGGAAGCCGAAACGATCACCGAACTGCTCACCACATCGGCGAGCCCGAACGCCGTCGGCAGTCTGCTGGCGGAGATAGCCGGAGAGACGGGCCGGGGCGGGGGCAAGTACATTACGGTGACCCGCCAGACGCGACTGATTGCTGAAGCGCCGCGTGGGGCGCAGTCGGTGCTGGAATCGGCTGGTCCGGAGCTACGCATCGTGCGCCACGAGTCGGCCGACCGTTCCATCACGGTCTCCATTGCGGCCTCCGCCGCGGCAGCCATGGCCGCACGGCGCCGACTCACGTCGCTGCTCCTCATCGGTATTCCCGCAACCCTGTTGCTGCTCGCCACTGGGCTGTGGTGGCTCATCGGCCGGGCCCTGCGGCCGTTGGAGCACGCGTCGCAGCGGCTCGACAACATTGCGGCAGACAACCTCTCCGTCCGCGTGCCGATCGAAAACCCGGACGACGAGGTGGGCCGCATGGTCACCGTGCTCAACCGCATGCTCGACCGTCTGCAACGCGCAGTTTCGGAACTCCGGCGCTTCACCGCGGATGCGGCCCATGAGCTGCGCACGCCGCTGACCGTGTTGCGTACTGGGCTCGAAGTCGCCTTGACGCGCGAGCGCTCGGCTGCCGAGTATCGGGCGGCGCTCGCCGAGGCGCTCGCTAGCACCGAGCGTTTGCGCCGTCTGGCCGATGACCTTCTCACCCTAGCTCGACTTGAGGCCGCGGGGGTGCCGAGGGCGGTGGGACCGGTAGACCTCGGCGAAATGTTGCACGAGCTTGCAGACGCGTCGGCCGATTTCGCCGCCCAGCGCCGGCTGGCGCTGAAAGTCGCTGCGGCACCGGGTCTTTGGGTGCGTGGCAACGCCGGAGATTTGTACCGGCTGTTCAACAACCTGATCGAGAACGCCATCCACCACGGCAACAACGGCAGCGGCGGCGAGATTGTGCTGTCAGCCCAGCGGATTGCCGAGCGCATTGACGTCCGCATCGCCGACGAAGGCCCCGGCATTGCGCCGCACGAGCTAGGCCGTCTGTTCGATCGTTTTTATCGCGGCCATGGAGAGGGAACGGGTGGCGCTGGTCTGGGTCTCAATCTCGCCCAGGAGATCGCCCGCACCCACGGCGGCGAAATCGCCGTAGCGAACCGCGAGAGTGGCGGTTGCGTGGTGACGGTGACGCTCCCCGCAAGCGCGGCACAACCCGGCTGAGTGAAACCAAGGTGAGACCGCGGTTCGGCGGGCTCAAAGCGCTGGCGCGTACCCGGATCGCAACCTATGCCCCAACGGCACCACAGGGATGCCGCCCACCTGCGGGTGCCTGGGACGGCCATTCCAGACCGAAGCGCTCTTTGAGTTTCACGATGTCGTCTTTCAGCAGCTCCTCAAGAAATCGCCGGTAGCGTTCTGGAATCCGGCTCGCTCCCGTAGGGTTGACCGGGTGCCGCACCTCGCTGCTGATGTAGCGCCGGTCACTCTTGACCCCGAGAAAGGACATGCTTTCGAGCAGCAGCGCCTCCGGCCTAGAATCGATATCGTCGAACAAACCGATGAAGAGGTGATCCGGCTGCAGGCACGCGGACCAACGGTCGATGTTTTCGGCATACCGGGCGCATTGTCGCTGATACGGGTCGCTGAAGAACCGCTCGAACTCCGCCGCCGACACATCCTCAAACTTGCGGCCCTTGTTGCGGACGAGATCCTTCTTGGCGTGGGACCACGCCCGCTCAATGGGGTCGCGGATCATGAGAATGACCTTGATGTCGGGTTTGAGGGCCGCCACTTCCCGGATCACGTCAGGATCGAGTGCGGCGTAGCTGGCGGTTGCCTCCCCCCTAACCTTGGGCCGATAGAACTCGCGGAACTGCCAGAGGCTCATTGCATTGCGCATCAGCACTCGCCACAGGGGTTCCCGAAAGAACCGCAGATACCATTCCAGGTCATTCGAGCGGTAGCGTGCGCTGTCGGGCGTTTTCAAGCGGCTGAAGAAGAACAGTTCCTTGGGCTCCGCCAGCATGATCTGCGGGTGATAGCGTAGGTTCGCGTGCAGCCATGTCGTCCCGGTCCGCTGCGGGCCGACAATGAAGAAGTCGGGAAAATACCGCAGGCTGAGGTTGGGGTCGGAGACCTTGACGTACCGCAACGTCTGCCGAATTGAGTCGCGACCAGCGTGGGTCTCCGCCGTACGTTGACTGTCCATGTCACGATCGTCCCACTTGCCCTCTAGCATCTGCTCGAAATGGCGAGAAGAGCCGGGCCGGTTTCTCCTCCGCTATCACCGCGACCGTCACCCGCCTTGACGTAACCGCGGGGCAGGCAGATGGTGGGGAGAACGCATCAACAACCAGCTTTCTGCCCCGATCTCGCAAGAGAGCTGCAGGAGTTCATCGTGGCGCAACACACCAACAGACTCATCCACGAAACCAGTCCGTATCTGCGGCAGCACGCCCACAATCCCGTCGACTGGCACACGTGGGGCGAGGAAGCACTGGGGCAGGCGCGGCGCGACAACAAGCCGATTCTCCTCAGCGTCGGCTACTCGGCCTGCCACTGGTGTCACGTGATGGAACACGAGTCGTTTGAAGATGAAGAGATCGCGCGCCTGATGAACGAGAACTTCATCAACATCAAGGTGGATCGTGAGGAGCGGCCCGACATCGACCATATCTATATGAACGCGGTGCAGATGCTCACCGGCCGTGGTGGCTGGCCCCTGACCGTGTTCCTCACGTCGGATGGCAAACCATTCTATGGCGGGACCTATTTCCCACCCGAGGATCGGCACGGCATGCCTGGCTTCCGTCGCCTGCTCATCGCCATGGCACAGGCCTATCGTGACAAGCCGGATGACGTGCAGAAGAGCATCGCGCAGTTGATGACGGCGTTCGAACGGATCGAGGCGCAGCCGCCTTCCGAGCCTCCACTCGACGCCGGCCTGGTGGGGAACGCCGCCGCCAACCTGGCGCGTTTGTACGACGAAAACTACGGCGGGCTCGGACACGCGCCGAAGTTCCCCAACACGTCGGCGCTGGAGCTTTTCTTGCGCGCCTACCGCAACAACGGAGAGCAGCGCTACCGCGACATGGTCCTCCACACGCTGCGGCGGATGGCGCAGGGTGGCATCTATGACCAGCTGGGCGGCGGCTTCCACCGCTACTCGGTCGATGAACGCTGGTTGGTGCCGCACTTCGAGAAGATGCTCTACGACAACGCGCAACTGGTGCCGTTGTACCTGGCCGCTTATCAGCTCAGTGGCGACCGATTCTTCGCCGACATCGCCCGCGACACCTTGCAGTACGTCTGCCGTGAAATGCGTCATCCCGCCGGCGGTTTCTACTCGACCCAGGACGCGGACAGCGAAGGCGTCGAGGGAAAGTCCTTCCTCTGGGACGTCTCCGAGGTGCGCCGGATCCTCGGGGCGGAGCTGGCCGAGGTCACTTGCCGCTACTGGGACATCTCGGCAGCCGGCAACTTCGAACATCGCAACATCTTGCACGTCGCCCTGGAGGAGGAAGCGCTCGCGAAACTGTTCCGGCGTGACGTCGATGCGATCCGAGCGCTCCTCAAAGACAGCCGCGAACGGCTGTTCACCGCCCGCGAGCAGCGGGTGAAACCCAACTTGGACGACAAGATCCTGACCTCGTGGAACGGCTTGATGATCAGCGCCTTCGCCAAGGCGGAAGAAGTGTTCGGTGACGGGCGCTGCCGCCAGGTTGCCCTCGAAGCCGTCGGCTTCATCGAGGCCAATCTACAGCGAGGCGATCGGCTACTGAGCACGTACAAAGACGGCGTGGCGAAACTCAACGGCTACCTCGACGATTACGCCTTCTTTGTCGCCGCGTTGCTCGATGTCTTTGAGGTGGTCCAGGACCGCCGCTATCTCGACAAAGCCGTCGTCTTGGTCGACTCCATGATTGCGCACTTCTCCGACTCGCAGTCCGCCGGCTTTTTCTTTACGAGTGACGATCATGAAACGTTGATCGTCCGCAGCAAACTCGTTTTTGATGGCTCCATCCCTTCGGGCAACTCCGTGGCGGCGCGGGACCTGCTCCGCCTCTACCACTACACGGGAAAGACCGGCTACCTCGAACGTGCTGAGGCCCTGTTGCGTCTAAACGCTGGACAGATGCGCGAGCAGCCGTTCGGCTGCAGCAATCTGCTCTGCGCCGTCGACTTCTACGTGCAGAAACCGCGCGAGATCGTGATCGTCGGAGAGCCCAAGAGGCCCGAGACGGAAGCCTTGCTGCAACACGTTCGTGAGACGTACATCCCGAATCGCACCTTGACGCTCGTCGATCCCGCGCGTGGCGACGACCTACCGTCGCTGCTGCAGGGCAGAGGACAGATTGACGGGAAGCCGACGGTGTACGTGTGCCACAACATGGCCTGTGCGGCACCGGTCACCACGTGGCCGGATGTCGAGCCTCTGCTGCACGGCTGACGGCTGACGCGGACAGCGCCCGACCGAGCAACTTCCTCCTACTGCGGTGCGATGGCGTAGACGCGGCCGTCATCAGCACCAACGTACACTGTACCGTCGCTGCCGATGGCGGGCGAGGAACGCACGGCGGTGGCGGGTGAGGAACCCACGGCGGGGCCGATCGGGAATGTCCCCACGTTGCCAATGAAGTTGCCGTTCGAGTCTACCTTGTCCTCAACAAAGTACACATTCCCGTCGTTCGACCCCACAACCACAATCCGCTGGTCGCCGTTAATCGCGACTGCGGGCGAGGACTCAATCGCGTCTCCGGTCTCGACTGTCCAGACGATAGCGCCGGTGACCTTATCGATGGCGTACAGATTATGATTACTCGACCCGAGATAGAGATGGTCCCCTGCCAAAGCGGGCGATGAAGGGGGGCAGGCCTTCACATTGCCCGCGCACGCGCTCGGCGGAAACGCAAACGTTGGATCGGGTTTGCCATCGGTCCCAATCTTGAATACGTAGCCGTAGTTGTCCGCCACGTAGATGGAGTTTGTGTCTGCGTCGAACACGGGCGCCGCCAGGATCGGTCCCGCCGCTGAGAACGTCCACTTTACCGGCCCGTCCGGTTGCACCGCGTGCAGTTGGGAATCGTCCGCGCCGAAGTACAGCGTAGCGTCGGCACCCTGAGCCGGTGAGGACTGTATCCCGGCGTACGATAGGACAAACCGCTCAACGCCGTTCGGGCATACGCCGGCGAGCAATCCGGCCAGCGAGGCGACGTACACCGTGCCGTCGTTCCCGACGGTGGGTGAGGCACTGATGAGGTTGCCGATCGAAGCCGGCCAGTAATCGGCCAATGCACTTCCGGTGGCAGTCAGCCCATAGAGCAGACCGTCCCCGCCGCCCAGGTATACCGCGTCGCCATTGTCGCGCGTCGCCAGCAACGCCGTGCTTGTGATCGGTTCCGTGCCAAGGGTGGAGAAATTGAAGTTAGTGTTCTGTGTCCCGTCCGAAGTGTTCAGGGCATACAGCGTGCCATCTGTGGAGCCGATGTAGATGCGGGCTTCGGTGCTGTTAAGGACGGGGGATGCGGCAAACCTCCCTTTTGCAGGTCCTGGCGTTCCTGAGGGACAGGGAGACTTGCCGCTGGGCGGGAACACCCATCTGCACATCGGGTTGTTTACGACGTTAGGGTTCAGGACCGCCCCGGTATTTTGGTGATCGTAGCGGAACTTCTGCCACGGATGCGGCGTCGGCCCCGACACAGCGGGGAAACTCGGGGGATCGTTGAAACTGCACGTCGCGGGGCCGCTACTCGAGCAACCCACCCAAACGCCACAGAGCAGCACCGTCGCCAGCCACCCCGCTTCCCGTCTCATCGGAACCCCACCGCGTAGAGCTTGCCGTCGTCGGCACCGACGTACACTGTGCCGTCTGCAGCGATTGATGGTGAGGATCTGATGGCGGAACCGGGGGCGAGAGTCACTGGCCATCCGTCCGGCTCAGCCCCGGTGACGGTATTCACTGCGTGTAGCCGGCCATCCGTCGTCCCGAACACCAGAAGCCCCTCTGCAGACAACGCCGGCGAGGACAGCACTGGAGTGGAAATCGGAGTTTGTGGTGTCGGTAGAACCGTCGGCGTGGGCACGGCCGGATCCAGACCCACCACGACGCCCGAACTGGTAACGCCGTAAAGGAATGCGGGCGCAGCTGGGGTCGGGCTTGTGGTAGTCGCCGGTGTCGGAGTCGGGGTGGTATCAGCGCCGAGACCCATGGCCAGTGAGGCGGCAAAACTCTCCCCGGATGCCATGCTCCCCAGCGGGTGCCCATCCTGAGTGACCCCGAAGATGCCATCTTGCGTGGCAACAAAAACGGAACTGGTGGTGATCAGCGGTGACGTCGCGAACGGCAGGTTCGGCGTCAGGTTCGACATCGCGTCGATCCGTTGCGTCCACTTCAAGGTTCCATCGCCCGTCAAGGCGTAGAGGTTGCCGTCATCGGTAGTAAAGTACCACGTCCCGCCCAAACCGAGCGCTGGTGACGAGGTGATCGGCGCAATATCCGGATCGCCAGGCCGAGGGTATTCCCACTTTTCCGATGCGTTGCTGTTGAGGGCGTAGAACTTCCCGACCGGCGTTGGCGTCACACTCGATGTTGTCTCGAAAATGCGCGCCCCGACAAAAACCCCGTTGATGGTCGAAAAAGCGCCGGGGACAGTCGAGAGTTGCGCATCCTCGGTAAAGCTGGGTGACGACAGGAACTCTGCCGTCGCGCCAATCGGAAGATCCGGCCGAAAGTAGCCGCAAGACGACGGTTGCGTGCCGCCGTTGTCCAGGAAGACGAAAACCGCCCCGTTGCGCGAGCCGATGAAGATGATGGTCTGGCCGTTCAGCGTAGACACCGCCGGGGACGAAACCAGAGGGCCAAGTTCCTGATCGCCATGCGGCGGGCAGAGGAGCAGTGGGCTGGGTGAGCTTGCGCAGCTACAGGTAGTCTCTCGCCACCTGAAGCCGAGGCTCCCGTCGGCGTTCCGGGTCACAGCCGCTAAGGTACCTCCTTCTGAGCCGACGTACACCGTACCGTCGAGCGCAATCGCCGGCGAGGAAGAAACGGGCGCGGGTGTTGCCGGGGGTGTGGGGTCAATCAGCACCGACCACACCTGAAGGGTCGTCCCCGGAGTGGGGCTAGCAACCAGCCCGCCCCCCTGCCCGCTATTGCTGAAATCGTGGCGGAACTTCTCCCAGGCGGCAGTCGGAGACACGGTCGACCCGCCCCCACCTTTACACGCGCAGAAGATGGTGGAGAAAATCGCGACAAACAGTATACGGGAGAAGTGCATTGAGTATGGAACCTGTCACAGAGCCTTGGAAAACTCAATCCTGAGCCGGACAACGCGCAATCATGCGGGCAAGATATGAAGGTCCGCACGATGTCTGGAACAGCCCTTCCTCGTACATCAAGATGTCGCAGTCCGAAAACGCTGCCCGCAACTCACCGCGCTGCAAGAGATACGCGGGATTCCGATGCTCGCTGATCGATTGCTGATCGATGAGGAAGGTTTCGAACAAGATGACTCCACCGGGTTTGATAGCGCGCCGAAACGGGATGAACAACGAGCGTTGCAGGTAACGGATATTGATGATGGCGTCGTAGCGTCGCCGTGGCAACGCAAACGATTCCAAGTCCACCTGCGCCGCGAGCAGCGCGAGGCCCTCGGCCGCCGCTGCGGCGCGGGCCAGGCGCAGACCGGTCAGAGAGATGTCGAACGCCTCGACCATGACGCCGCGACGCGCCAAGAACAACGCATTGCGACCGGCCCCCGCGGCGACGTCCAACACACGGCCGGAAATCAGGCCGGCATGCGCCACCAGGAAGTCGGAAGGAGCCTCGGTCGCACAGCGGCGGCCGCTGCGGTAGCGGTCCTCCCAACGGTCACGGTCGTCGAGCCCCACGGTGTGCCTGACCCCGCTCACTGCAGGACGGCGCGAGCGAGCGCAAGAACATCGACCTGCGCCGCTCCGGCCCGCATGAGTTCCCGGCTGCATTCGTCGACGGTCGCGCCGGTAGTATAGACGTCATCGATCAACAAGACGCGCTGCCCACGGACGCCGTCGGCACGCCTGACCCGAAACGCATGCCGGACGTTGCGCCGCCGCTCCGCCTCATTCAATTCCACCTGCGGCCGCGTCGGACGGACGCGCTCCAGCGAAAACGGATCTAAGGGGATGCCAGCCTGGCGGGCAAGTCCCTGCGCCAGAAACTGCGCTTGATTGAATCCTCGCCAACGCAAGCGCGCCAGATGCAGAGGCACGGGCATGAGGACGGTGTAGGCGCCGACCGGAAGCGGGCAGCGTTCGGCCAGCAGTCGTCCGAGCGGCCTTGCCAGACTCACCTCACGCCCGTACTTGTACCGCTGCAAGACCGATTTCAGCGGGTGCTCGACGCCGTCGGCGGCATCGTAGATGGCGCAGGCGCGGGCGCGCCCGAACTCAGGGGCGTGCGTGAGACAGCGGCTGCAGCGGTGGTCCACGTCTCCGGCGGTACCGAACGGCGTACCGCAAACGAGACAGAGCGGCGACCGAGGGGCACGGATCTCCCCATGGCAACGGGAACAGAATCGCGGCCGCTCCGTCTCGCGCCCGCAGCCGCAGCAGGCAGCGGGATACAACAGATTGAGGCCTTGGTCCCAGAGGTGGCGCACGCCCGACATGCTATGCGGCTGTACCCGCGGACGCAACTTCCGTCTGGCGCCACCGCCGGCTAAGGTAAGAGGGTGCGCTGTGGCTATTGTCATGAACCGGCCGCCTGGTGGCGCCGGCGGTGTACCGTGTGCCGCCGGCTGCAGCAGGAGTTTCTGGCTCATCGCGGCGCGGATATGGCCACGCTGCTGGAGCGGCTGCTGGCGACCGGCGCGCCGCAACGCACGGTGGAGCAATTTCTGGTAGTGTCTCAGTTTGAAATTCCACGCTCTTGGAAGCGCTCACCGGAAATGCCATCTTACCGGTATGCCGAAGGGACCAAAAGGCGAACGCAGACCAGCCGACGTGATCGGGTGCGCTGTCCAGGTCATGCGGATTGCCACAGGCGAGGTTAAGGACGATCTGCGCGACCCCGCCAAGGAACACATGCGACAAGGCGGCCTCAAGGGCGGCAAGGCGCGGGCCAAGAAGCTCACGCCAGCCAAGCGGAAGGCCATCGCCCGGAAGGCAGCGGCGGCGCGATGGCGGTGATACCACACCATAACTCCGCTCTAAGGCCGCTGCACGTAAGCAATGCCCTTGTGCCGCAAGGGTTTCCGCGCACGCCCAGCCCGCCCAATGGGCGAAAATCTCCGCTCTAAGGAATCTGGTTAGCGTGAAGGATGCAGACACCGCGCA
>DASVHW010000205.1 GCA_036382395.1 Candidatus Binatia bacterium
GTTGAGTTCAATCCGCGCACTCCCGTTGCGCTGCAAACGGAAATGCACTGCAGTGTCCCGTTCTTGGCCATGTATATATGGAGCAAAGCTCCAGAATGGCATAGATGCTATCCGGCCGGCTCAGCGCCCGCTCTCTATACCTACCACCCTGAACCCATGAGCTTGGGCAGCAGTAGCCAAGGCGACGTCGTGAGTGGCCATAATCAATTGACCATCCTCGGGGTGGGGAAGAGGGGCGTGCGCTCGTTGGGTGGGGTGTCCAATGGTCCCTGCAGCATACTCAGTCGGCCGTCCTATGATCCAGCCGCTGTTTTCTCTGCGTAGTCAGTGATAAATAACAGCATTGCGCGAGGTTACGATAGCGCGCCGGGGGTGCCCCATGAACGCCGCGCCAATAATTCCCGCCGCGCAGTACCTGCGGATGTCCACCGAGCGTCAGGAATACTCACTCGATAACCAGGCCGTCGCTATTCAACGGTACGCCGACTCGCACGGGTTTGCGATCGTCAAGACGTATGAAGATGCCGGTAAGAGCGGCCTCACGATCGGACACCGTAATGGGCTACAGGCACTCTTGACGGATATTCTGGGTGGCAAGGCAACATTTTGCGCTGTCCTGGTGTATGACGTCAGCCGATGGGGGCGCTTCCAAGACGCTGACGAGGCGGCCCACTATGAATTTCTCTGCAAGTCGTCTGGCATACGTGTTCATTACTGCGCCGAGGAGTTTGGAAGCGACGACACCCTGCCCAGCCGCATGATGAAGGCGCTCAAGCGCACGATGGCGGCGGAATTCAGCAGGGAGCTAAGTGAGAGGGTTTTCGCAGGCAAGAAACGGCTCGCGGAGATGGGGTACCACGAAGGCGGACCTCCGGGGTACGGTCTCTGCCGCCTGTTGGTATCTGCTGATGGACTCGTAAAACAGGAACTGCGGCGTGGCGAGCTCAAGAGCATAACCACCGACCGGGTCATACTCGATCCCGGTCCGCCACATGAGCAGAAATGGGTACGTTGGATTTACGCACAGTTCATTCGAGGCCTGGACATGACTGACATCGCCAAGGAGCTGAACCTGCGGAAGGTGCCGTGGATCGATGGCAAGAGCTGGAGCCGGTACGCGGTGCGGCAGATACTTACCAACCCCAAGTATGCCGGTTGCAACCTTTGGGCGCTCGGGACGCAGAAACTGCGTACCAAGCAACGACGGAATCCGCCAGAAAGGTGGGTCGTGAAACAGGGTGCCTTCAGGGCAGTTGTGGATCACCGTACCTTCGATCGAGCGCAGAGGGTCATTGCCAGCAAGACGTATAGGAAGTCGAACGACGCACTGCTTCGGGACGTGAAGCGTTTGTGGAAGAGGCAAGGTTCTCTGTCAGAGTCGCTGATCAACCGAACGCGGGGTGTGCCTTCGTGCTCCACGCTCCGGCACCGCTTTGGCAGCATGGCGAAGGTGTACGACCTGATCGGATTCACGCCTGCGCCTGTTCACAGCGAACGGACAGAGAAGTCGAGGATGATGGCGAAGTTGCGGTCGGAAGTCTTTGAGTCGATCCAGAAGCTCTTCCCAAACGATGCGGTCTTCGTGCGTGGAAGCACCCGGCAGCGGCATTTAGTAGAATTTCCTCAGCTGGGACGGATCGGCATTATGCTATGTCGATCCTTCGACAGGCTCGACGGTCTGAGGTACTGGCTGCTGTACGTCCGCCACGCAGAACGGTCTTTGCCTGCGCTCGTTTGCCTGATGTCACGCGAAAACGACTCGATCGAGGCGTTCTACGTGATGCCGGGCATCGACGCCATAACGAGGATGACGCTCACGCCGAAGGACCCTTGGTTCCGGCGAGGGCTCCGGCTGGAGTCTCTCGCAGACCTGCGTTCTGCGCTGCAGGACGTTCAGACGTGGGTACCCTTAGGCTCGATCTACCGAGGGTTCTCAAACCTCACGACGCAACTCATGGGACCTGCTCGTCCCCACATTCATGACAGTGAGCGTTGCGACGCCGCTATACATGCGCAGACGCATGGCCGCCGAATTGTGTGAGTGCAGGAGAGGCCTCCCTCCAGGAACCTCAGAAGGTGAAAAGGTGCGGGAGTCAACGGGAGCGGGGGAAGCGCGACACGCCGCCGCCCGCATGGGTCGGGCCGCGCCGACCGTTGGGGTGGTTACCCAATTGTCGGGCGGTTAACCCGACTCGTGTGGCGACCAGCACGACGACAGACGGCGAGTTTCAGCGGCAGCAGGCACGCGGCGGATCACAGGTTCAGGCACACGACGCGCGTTTCCGTCATCTCCTGCATCGCGAAACGGATACCTTCACGGCCGATACCGCTCATTTTCACGCCGCCGAATGGCATGACGTCCAAGCGGTAGTCGGTCGAGTCATTGACAATAACGCCGCCCACTGCGAGTCCCTGGACGGCTTTGAACGCATCACGGAGTCGCTCCGTGAAAATGGCCGCGTGCAGCCCGAAGTTGACGCGATTGGCGTGTTCAATGGCTTCGTCGAGGGATGCGAATTCATACAGCGCGAGCACCGGTCCGTACACTTCCTCGCAATCCAGACGCACGCCGTCGGGCACACCTTCCAGCACCGTCGGGGGCACCACCGCGCCATTGCGCGCGCCGCCGGCCAACACGCGCCCTCCACCGGCAATCGCCTCGGCGATCCAACTCTCTACTCGCTTCGCGTGATCTTCGGTGATCATCGCGCACACATCGGTGGACTCCTCCAGGGACGATCCCGCTTTCAGGCCCCGGACGTGCTTTAGGAACCGGCGCGTGAATTCGCCCTTGATCGGCGCCTGCAGGAAGACGCGTTGTACTCCGAGACAGTTCTCACCGGCCTGCGCGAACGCGCCGCTCGCAATTGCGGGTACCGCCAGATCGAGATTGGCGTCCGCCATGACGATCACGGGCGAGTTCGATCCGAGTTCCATCAGGAGCTTTTTGACGCCGGCGATACGCGTAATCCGTTCGCCAGTCCGCACGCCGCCAGTAAACGCCACGACGCGTACGCGCGGATCGGTTACGATCGCTTCGCCGATTGCAGGGCCGCCGTTCACCACGTGGAACCGGTTCTTGGGCAACCCGGCGGCGAGTAGATCGCGCCCCAGGCGCAGCACCGACAGTGGTGTTTGCGGGGCGGGCTTGAAGACGACCGGGTTACCCGCGGCCAGCGCCGGACCGATTTTGTGCGCGGCCACCGCCAACGGATCGTTTGACGCTGAAATGGCACCGATCACTCCGGCGGGTACTCGGAAGTAGTAGCCGATGCGACGCTCAGAACCAGGACGGATGTCGAAAGGAAGTGTCTCACCGCCCAATCGACGCCCTTCCTCCGCCGAAAGCCGCAGAATGGTGGCTGCGCGAGGCGGTTCGCGGCGCGCCTCCCGAATGGTCTTGCTGCCCTCGCGCGCAATCGCCCAGGCATATTCGTCGGCATGAAGGTCGATGAGATCGGCACCACGCATGAGCACGTCGTAGCGCGCATGCGCCGGGAACTCCTCGGCGAGCGACCCCGCGGCAGCCGTGATCGCCTGCTTCACGTCAGCTTCGGTTGCACTCGAAACCTCGCCTACGAGCCGCCCATCGAAGGGATTGCGAACCGCTATCACATCCGGATGCTCCACCCACTTCCCATCGATCAGGCAGCCAAAACGCTCTACGCTGCTGACGTCGTGCACCTCCGCCGCAATGCTCATCAGTGAATCCTCCAGCCGTTCACCGGGCCACCGTGCAGGAATTTCTCCGGCGTCATGACGCCATCGCGCTTGAACACCAGGCCGTCCTTCATAACGAACACCACAGTGCGCAGAGCGTCGATGTCCTCCAGCGGGTTTCCTTTCACTGCGATGAAGTCCGCCGGAAAGCCGGCCTTGATGGGGCCGCGCTTTTCGTAGATGTCTGAAACCTTGTAGCCATTCGTGGTCATTATCTTTAGGATTTCCTTGTCTGGAATCGCCGCTGCCTTCCAACTCTTCAAGAAATTGATGACTACCTCGCCGCGTGTCATGCCGGGAACGTAGTAGTCCGCGTCCGTGGAGAACGCCATTTTGACGCCGCTCGCGTAGGCGCTCTTGATGCCGGCAACAGTGCGATCAAACGCCGCTTGCGAGCTGCGATATTCCGTGAAAGGGGTTTCGGTGCCCACGCGCCAGATTCCTTTCTTTGCCATCTGCTTGTGCAGTTCGTCGGTGAGCGCGTTCCCATGCTCGATGGACCAGATGCCGGCCTCGATGGCCCGCCGCGCACCCTCTTCCGTCTGCACGTGTCCGGCTACCTTCAGGCCGCCGGCGTTGGCTGCCTCTTTGATGAAGAGCTTCATGTCCTCCACGGAATACGGATACGGCTTGCAATCGACGCAGATCTTGATCACCTTGGCGCCGAAGAGCACGTTCTGGCGAACTGCCTTGATGATCTCGTCGGGCGTGTCGGCGTCGAGATACTCGGGATAGACGATATTGTGTTCCTTGACCATTTCGGGCGTGGGAAAGAACTGGCCACCGATCCCGCCAATGATGATCCCCGAATTGATGACGGTTGGTCCCGGTATCCAGCCCTGTTCAATGGCGACGCGCAAAGCAGTGTCGGCATAGAGTCCGTTATTGCCGAGGTCGCGCACGACGGTGAAGCCTGAAGAGAGCATCTGCATGCCATTGGAGGCGGCCTGGATCGCGCGCAGCGCGGTCGAGTCCTGGACGTAGGTGTAGTAATAAACGTCGTTCTCCGGGACCTTTTTATAAGTGAGCGCCAGGTGGTTATGGGCGTCGACCAGCCCGGGCAGCACGGAATAGGCGGAAAGGTCGATCACTTCGGCGCCAGTCGGAACCGCTACATCGCTGCCGATCGCCACGATCCTGCCGTCTCTTACGGCGATCATCTGATTGGCAGTGGCGGTACCGGTTTCGGGATCGATCAACCGGCCGACGCGGATTACGTAAGCGGTCCCGGCGCTCGAGGGGAGCGCTGCAGGTGGCTGCTGCGCCACTCCTATCTGAACAAGAAAAACCACGCAGAGGAACAGCACCAGGCGTCTGGCCATAAAGTTCTCCTTGATGTTGGTGTGCACGCAGCTCGCGAAGGGGCAGAGTATTCTCCTCCGAGTGGGAGCGCAAACGAGGCTCACTTGGCGTGCCCGACCGGGATCAGGTAAATCGGTGTACTGCTGGCCGGCAGCGACGTTGCTTGCGCCACCTGCTCGGGCTGAATTCCACCTACGGGCACCGCGGCCAAATGCAGCGCCGTCGCTTGCAGCAGCAGGTTCTGCGCGGCGTGGCCGGCTTCCAGATTCACCCAGCGCAGTCCGGTCTC